>CAYTJG010000098.1:0-18933 GCA_964437865.1 uncultured Bifidobacteriaceae bacterium
AATAACTCTGGGTCTTGCGCGATTCGGTGAAAATGATGGCCTTCTCGGCCGCGCCAATTTTGCGGGCCTTGGCGAAGGCAATGGCCAACGCCTTGACCAACGCCGTGCCTTTGGCGTTGTGGGAGATGGAAACCGCCAGTTTGGCGAAGGCATCCAGGTCCGCCACTTCCGCCTCAATCGCGGCTCGGTCGGTGGCGGACAGGGTATCGGCGGAGCGGTCCTCGGACCATTCCTCGGCGGTTTCGTCCAAGGCCTCATAATCGTTGTCCAAGTCGGATTCAAGCGGTTCCGATGCTTCCGTTTTCTGAAGCCTGGCCCGCAGCCGATTGGCCATGGTTTCAAGCGCGCCGGCAATGGCGAAGGTGGAGGACGCCAGCAATTTGCGCAGAACGAGCGTGATCAGGGAACGCTGGCTGGCTGGCAACGCCTGGAGATTGTCGCGACGCAAGTAGTCGGAAACGAGATTGTAGAGCCGGTCTTCGCCCTCTTCCGGCGTGAATTCCTCCAAAAGCGGCAGGCGTTTTGTGAAGGGAATGTAGGAGGTGACTTGGCGGCGCAGCGTGCGATGGCAAATCGGTTTGAGCCGCGTTTTGAGCGTCTCGAAAACCTGCTCCTGGGTCAGATTGGCGAACTGTTCGCGGAAACTAGCCAGGTCACCGAAGGTGTGCTCGTCAATAAAACTGACCAGGCCGAATAATTCGAGCAGCGAATTTTGGAGTGGGGTGGCCGTAAGCAGCAATTTATCCTTGTTCGCCAGAGCCGTTTTGAGCGTGTTGCGATGATATTCGAAGGCTTGTAAACATTCCGCAGCCGATGGGCTTCGTCCATCACCACCAAATCCCAGGGGGTGTCCCGCACATCATCGGCCTTGCTTCGGGCAAATTGGTAGGAACAGATGACAATGGAATCCTTGGCTTCGAAGGGGCGGAGGTTGCCGAGCTTGAGGGCGGTATTGTAGGACTTGGTTTCAAGAATCTGGCAGGGCAGGAAAAATTTCTCATTCAATTCCTGATACCATTGTTTCCGCAAGTTGGCCGGGGTAATGACGAGGACGCGGCGTTTGCGCTCGGCCCATTTTTGGGAAAGGACCAGACCGGCCTCAATCGTCTTGCCCAGACCGACTTCGTCGGCCAGCAACGCACCTTTGGACAGTGGGGAGCGGAACGCGAACAATGCCGCGTCCACCTGATGCGGATTCAAGTCCACCTGCGCACCGGCGACGGCGTTGGCGAGCTTTTCAATACTGTCTGACGGGCAACGCTTGGTCAGCTCGTAAGCAAAATACTTGGCGTGATAATCAGTCAGTTCCATACCCCCCGCACGGCGAATAGCGTACGTCCTCTGAAATGCCGTGGTTCCCGGATTATGGAAGGAAGTCCTTAAAACTGCACGGAGAAATTCAGCAGGATAAAAGCACAAAGGGTCGGTCCGAGAAAAATGACACGCTTTGCCTTCGCCCAGAAGTTCACGGTCGGGGGGGCAGGCGTCAGCGGTCGAGGGTCAGAGGGGGCGGAAAAGGTGTCAGCCCATAACTTGGTTCGGTGACCCCATCCTCCAGTCTCAACCTTCCATCTCCCTTTTGATTCGTGTCCATCTGTGCCCACTTGCCGCGCCACAGTGAAACGAAGGCGGGGCAGTGGTTAAAATCCCTCCGTCCCATTCGTGAAAATCTGTGCCATTCGTGTCTCCGTAGGCGGTCCGGGCTGGCGGATTCAGTTGACCGGGCGGGCGGGGTTCGGGACCATTCCGCCGTGGCCGCGCCGCCCCTCATTTTAATCCTGCCCTTTGCGCTGCTGCTGCTCGCCATGGCGCTGGCGCCCGTGCTCGCGGCGGCTTGGTGGCAACGATCCTATCCGTGGGTGGCCCTCGGTCTGGGCCTCGTCACCGCCGCCATCTATCTCCTGGTGCGGCACGACCCCGCCAGCCTGGGCGCGGCAGGCCATGAATACCTCAGCTTTATCGCCCTGGTCGGCTCGCTCTACGTCATCGCCGGCGGCATCCGGATCGAGGCGCCGGCGGGGGCCACTCCCGCGGGCAATGTGCTGTTTCTGCTCGCAGGCGCGCTGGCCGCCAATGTCCTGGGCACCACCGGCGCCGCCATGCTCCTGATCCGTCCCTGGATTCACCGGAATCGCGGGCGCGTGGCCCCCTACCATATTGCGTTCTTTATTTTTTTGGTGGCCAACGTGGGCGGCTGCCTCACACCCATCGGCGATCCGCCGCTGTTTCTGGGCTTTTTGCAGGGCGTGCCGTTTTGGTGGGTGGCGCAAAAATGCTGGCCCGCCTGGGCGGTGGCCACCGGCCTGCTGCTGGCGATCTTCTTCGTGGTGGACCGGTCGGCCGCCGCGCGAGCCCGGCCGGCCGCGCCCGAATCGGCCGCCGGCACCTGGGGCCTCAGCGGCGCCGCCAATCTCCTGTTTCTCGCCGTGGTGCTGGGCGCCCTGTTTATCACCCGGCCGCTTTTCCTCCGTGAAGCGCTCATGCTCGGCGCGGCGGCGGCCTCCTATTTCACCACCCGCCGGGCCGTTCACGCCGCCAACGAGTTCGACTTCCACCCCATCCGGGAAGTGGCCATCCTGTTTGCGGGAATTTTTGTGACCATGATCCCGGCGCTCGCCTGGCTGCAGCACGGGGCCGGCCGCCTGCTGGGGCCGGAGCCCACCCCCGCCCTGTTCTTCTGGGCCGCCGGCGGACTATCCGCCGTGCTCGATAACGCCCCGACGTATCTCGGCTTTTTGAACGCGCTTTTCGGCCTCACCGGCGGCCATGATATCGCGGAACTGCTGATGCAGAAATCCGCCGCCGTCATGGCCATTTCCCTCGGCTCGGTCTTTTTCGGCGCGGCCACCTACATCGGCAACGGCCCCAATTTCATGGTCAAGGCCATGGCCGCGCAGCGGGGCGTGCCCATGCCTTCGTTCCTGGCGTTCATCGGCAAATTCACGCTACCCTTTCTACTGCCGGTGCTTTTGATTATCTTCGTCCTGTTTTTCTGGGATTGATTAGCGGTTACATTTATGAAACATTTTCCGGATCTGAACGTCTGAACGTGAACATCCGTAGTCCAAAAAACATTTAACCGGGGTTGTCCAGGTGCGGTCACTTTACAATATTCTTTTTATCATCGGGTTTGTGTTGGCGTCCCCCTACTACTGGTGGCGGCTTCGTCGTCGGGCTGCGGATTGGACCACCGGTTTTGGCCAGCGCTTTGCCAGCTACGATCCCTCCATCAAACAGGCGCTCACCAACCGCCAGATCATCTGGCTTCACGCGGTGAGCGTGGGGGAGGTGGGCTTGTGCACGCAACTGATCAGCGCGCTGGAACCCCGGGCGCCCAATGCCAAAATCGTGGTTTCGTGCACCACCACCACCGGCATGGCCGAATATCGCCGCCGGTTGCCCAGCCGGATCACCAAGATTTACTTCCCCATCGACCGGCGCAAATTCGTGCGCCGCGCGCTCGCCACCATCAATCCCGAACTCATCGTCCTGCTGGAAGCGGAAATCTGGCCCAATTTTCTCTGGCGCGCCGCGTCGCTGAAAGTCCCGGTTTTTCTGGCCAACGCCCGCCTGTCCGACCGCTCCTATCCGCGCTACAAGCGGTTCGGTTGGCTGTTCCGGCCACTGTTTGCGTCCTTTGCCGGCGTCAGTTGCCAGAACGAGGAGGATGCCCAACGCCTGTACGACGTGGGCTGCCAGCCGGACACGGTGCGCGTGGTCGGCAACCTGAAATTTGACGCCGCCGGCCTGTCGGAAAACCGCGAATTGAACGTGCGCGGTCTGCTGCGCCAAATTGGCGTGCCCGAGGACGCCCCGGTCCTGGTGGCCGGCAGCACGCACGACGGCGAGGAATTGTTGCTGGTGGATATGGCGGCCCGGTTGCGACAAAAATTTCCCAACCTGTTTCTCATTCTCGTGCCGCGCCATTTCGAACGCTGCGGTGATTTGAGCCAGAAATTGAAGGCGCGCGGAGTGAAGTTCATAATGCGCAACGCTATTTTCGCCAGCACCCAGATGCAACCTGGCGAAGTGGACTGCCTGCTGGTAAATACCACCGGCGAACTGAAATTCTTCTACGAGCCGGCCTCCGTGGTGTTTGTGGGCAAGAGTCTCACGGCGGTCGGCGGCCAGAATCCGATCGAGCCGGCGGCGTTGGGCAAACCCGTGGTGTTTGGCCCGAATATGCAGAATTTCAGGGACATTGTCCGCCTGTTCCTCGCCCGCGACGCGGCCGTGCAAGTCAAGAACGCCGCGGAATTGGAACGCGCACTGACGGCCTTGTTGGAAAATGCCGATCGCCGCGCCGAACTGGGCCAGCGGGCCGCCGCCGTGGTGGCCGAAAATCTCGGCTCCATTGAACGCACCATCGAGATGATCCTGCCCGAAATGGAACGTCGCGGCATGTATATTGTCCCCAAGGATTGAGGGGCACGCGCAGGTAATCAATTTCGCCGCTTGACGAAGTCCATTTGCCTTCCCATATTCCAGCCGTAGCCGCTTCCGTTGCCGGACCCGGCAGTTTAGGAAATATGTCGATGCTGAAACCCACTCAGACAGGACAGGCTGCCGACGGCTTGGCGGCCACGGCCACTCCCCCCACCGTCCCCCCGCCCGCGCTCACCGAGAAGGTCAAGGAACTGGTCCGGCTGGCCCGTGACCAGGGACAACTCACTTTCGAGGACGTGAACGAAGTGCTCACCGAGGAGTTTTCGACCCCGGTGTACTTGGATCACGTATTCGCCAAGCTGCGTGAACTCGAGATCGAGGTCGTGGATGCCGCCGAAGTCGATCGCGTCAAACCCGCCAATACCGAGGAAGTCGAGGAAGAAGAGGTGCGCCTGGACGCGCTGGATGATCCGGTGCGCATGTATCTCAAGCAGATGGGCGCCGTGCCCCTGCTCACGCGCGAGCAGGAAGTGGAGATTTCCAAGCGCATTGAAACGGCGGAGACCGAGGTGCGGAAGATTGTTTACCGGTTTGGCTTCACGGCCAAGGAACATCTGGCCCTCGCGGAAAAACTGCTGGCCGATCCGCCCCGCGAACGCTTCGACCGCGTGATTTTGGATAAGAAGGTGGGCAGCCGCGACACCCATATCAAGACGCTGCAGCGCCTCATCATCCGCGTGCGCGAAATGGACCAGGAAGTGGACCACCAGTACAACCGGTGGCGCGAGGCCCACCAAACGCCCCGGCGCGCCCGCGAGCTGGCGGATTTCGAGAAGCTCGATAAAAAGCTCCAGGCGGTCTTCTCCAAGTTCTGTTTCAAGCAGAAGGTGGTGGAGGAAATCCTGCTGGTGGCCCGGAACGTCCACGACAAGTTCCATTACAGCCTGCTGGCCCTTTCCGAGGCGGCCAGCCAGCGCGAATCCAGCGCCCAAAAACACCTGATCGAGGCGGAGCAGCAGACGTTGCGCGCGCTCGAGGAGTTCGTCCGCATGCCGCACGAGGATTTTCTGGCCGCCTTCGACCGCCTCAGCGACGCCTCCGCCCGGGCTTTGCAGGCCAAGACTGAAATGGTGGAAGCCAACCTAAGGCTGGTCATCTCCATCGCCAAAAAATACACCAACCGCGGCCTGTCGTTTCTGGACCTCATCCAGGAAGGGAACATCGGCTTGATGAAGGCGGTGGAGAAGTTCGAATACAAGCGCGGCTACAAGTTTTCCACGTACTCCACGTGGTGGATTCGCCAGGCCATCACCCGCTCGATTGCCGACCAGGCGCGCACCATCCGCATTCCGGTGCACATGATCGACAGCATCAACAAGCTCATGCGCGCGCAGAAAAAGCTGCTGCAGGAGCTGGGGCGGGAAGCCATGCCGGAGGAAATTGCCGATGAGCTGCAATTGCCCGTGGAACGCGTGCGCGGCATCATGAAGATGGCGCAACAGCCCGTCTCGCTCCAATCGCCGGTGGGCGACGGCGACGAGGCCAGTTTTGGTGATTTTATCGAGGATAAGGCGGCGGAAAGCCCGCTGGATCTCACCAGCTTCAGCCTGTTGAAGGACCGGCTGGGCGATGTGTTGTGCAGCTTGAACGAACGGGAGCGCCAGGTGCTCGAACTCCGGTTCGGCATTGGCGACGGTAACGCGCGCACGCTGGAGGAAGTCGGCCAGCAGTTCTCGGTGACCCGCGAACGCATCCGCCAAATCGAAGCCAAGGCGCTGCGCAAGATGCGGCACCCCACGCGGCTCAAGCAACTGCACGGCTTCCTGGACGTGGAAAACCTGGAAGCGGAATAAGCCGCCGCCGGCCGCCGCCCGGACCATCAATCATCCGTGTCGTCTTCACCGGCGTCGTATTTGCGCTGAATGTAGCGGGGATCGTTCTCCAGATTCTGGGAGAGATAGACGTGCCGGATCTCCTGGCCAAACCCGCTGCGGCGGAAGAAGCCGAGCGCGCCGTGGTTTTTGGCCGCCGTATCCACCAGCATGATGCGGGCATCGCGCTCGATGAAGAGGCCCCGGAGTTGGTTCACCAGCCGCGTGGCCACGCCGCCGCGCTTGAAACGCGGCTCCACGCCCAGCCACAGCAGCCAGCCGTAGCGCCACGCGCTCCGCGGCTTTTCCATCATCCGCCCCAGCGCAAACCCCACCACCTTGCCGTCCGACTCCGCCACCAGGCAGGTTTCCGCCTCGGTGCTGAACAACTGCGCCACCTCGTGATCCACCCAGGAGCGGTACAGCGAGGGCCACTCCTCCGCGGTAAACAATCGCTGGCCCAGTTCATAGACGGCGGCCACATCGCGCAATTCCATTTCCCGTATTTCTACGGGCGGCAGCGCTTTCGGCCGCTTACGCTTGGGTTTAGCCGGCTGATCCATAGGCTTCAAAGCAGGGTTTTCACCTTGGCCAGGGCTGCGTCGAGCTTGGCGGCATCCTTGCCGCCGCCCCGCGCATTATCCGGCTTGCCGCCGCCTTTGCCCCCGACCACCGGGGCAATTTGCTGGATGATCTTGCCGGCCGGCGCCTGCTTCGTAAATTCCGGGGAGACGGAGGCCACCAGGGCGACCGCGCCGCCCGCGGCGCCGCCCACCACGACCACGCCGGCAAACCGTCCCTTGAGCGCATCCGCGACCGCTTGCAGGTATTCGGCGTCCGCCTCGGGAAAGCCCTGGGTGATCAGCGGCACGCCGTTGACCGTCTCCGCCCGGGTCAACAGCCAGCTCGCGGTCTGCGCCGCGTTGCGCTGAATGGCCGTCTTCAACGATTTCTCCAGTTCCTTCTGGTGCGCGAGCAGCAATTCCACTTTCTTTTCCAGCTCGTGCACCGGCGAATTGATTTTGCCGGCCAGCGTGCGAATCAATTGCAGTTGGTCATGCGCCACCTGGTAGGCCTCCAGGCCCGCCACCGCTTCAATGCGCCGCACGCCGGCCGCAATCGCGCTCTCCCCCACGATCCGGAACAGGCCGATTTCGCCCGTGGCCCGCGTGTGCGTGCCGCCACACAACTCCATGGAATAGCCGTCCAAGGCCGCCGGCCGGCCGCCAATCTGCACCACGCGCACCCACTCGCCGTATTTATCACCAAAAAATTGCATCACGTCCGCACGGTCCTGCAGGTGCTCGTGCTTGACCTCCACCCAGGAAACCGGCGCGTTTTCCACGATCCGCTCATTCACGAGCTGTTCCACGTCCGCCACCTGCTGCGGAGTGAGCGGGGCGCTGTTAAAATCAAACGTCAGCTTGTCCGGCCCCACGAACGAGCCTTTTTGCGAAGCTTCGCGGCTCACCACTTCGTGCAGCGCCCAGTGCAGCAAATGCGTCACCGTGTGGTGCCGTTGAATGGCCGCGCGCCGTTCCCGATCATAGGTGACCACCGCGGCGGACCCCACTTCCGGCTCACCATCCTGGCCCAGGAAATGCAGGAACGTATTGCCGTTCTTCTGGGTGTTCACCACCAGGCCGGTGTAGCTCCCGGCGCTCAGGGTGCCGGTGTCGCCCACCTGCCCGCCCATCTCCGCATACAGCGCCGTGGACTCCAGCACCACCGCCGTCTTGTCCTTGAACTTGACCACTTCCAGGACCTTTGTCTCGGCCGCCGGCGATTCGTAGCCCACAAATTTCGTCGGCGCCGTGGTTTCGATTTGCGAAAGCGAGATGACTTCCCGTTTTTGCGCGGCGCGGGCGCGGGCGCGCTGGGCCTCCATCAGTTTTTCGAAGCCCGCCGTATCCACCTTCAAGCCGCGCTCACGCGCCATGAGTTCGGTAAGGTCGAGCGGGAACCCGTAGGTGTCGTAAAGTTTAAAGGCAAAATCCGCCGAAACGTTCCCGGCGGCATCCGTGGCCGGCACCGTTTTGTCATCCGCTTCGCCCCGGGCGCCGCCGACCGATGCCTCGAATAATTCAATGCCCCGGTCCAGCGTCTTGTTAAACGCTTCTTCCTCCACCCGAATGACCGTCTGCACGTGCTTCTTCTTCGCGCGGATTTCCGGAAAAACGCCGCCCATGGTATCGGCCAACACGTCCACCAACCGGTAAAAGAACGGCGCTTTGAACCCCAAGGTGCGGCCATAGCGCACCGCCCGGCGTAAAATGCGGCGCAAAACGTAATTGCGATCGTTGTTGCCGGGCTGGATCCCGTCGGCAATGGCAAAACTCAAGGTCCGGATATGGTCCGCAATCACCCGGAAGGCGATGTCGATTTGCACCTGCTCCCCCGCCGTCCCCGCATGGACGGGCAAGGTGCTGCCGTACCGCTTGCCACTGAGCTTCTCCAACGCGTCAAAAATCGGGCGGAAAATGTCGGTCTCGTAGTTGGAAATCTTGGCGTTGGCAAAATCTGTCAAGCCCTTGGTGCCCTGAATGATGCTGGTGACCCGCTCAAAGCCCATGCCGGTATCCACGTGCCGGGCCGGCAGCGGCGAAAACGTGCCGTCCGGATTCGCGTTGAACTGGATGAAGACCAGGTTCCAGATCTCAATGCACCGGGCATCGCCCCGGTTCACGAGCGCCCCCTGCGTCTTGCCGTCCGGGGTCAAATCGACATGCAGCTCGGAGCAGGGACCGCACGGGCCGGTCTCGCCCATCATCCAGAAATTATCCTTGCGGCCGCCGTTGACAATGTGCGCGGCCGGGTCCAGCCCCACGCTGCGGAATTTCTCGGCCCAGAAGTTCCAGGCGTCCTGGTCGAATTCGCTGGGATCATGTTTGGCTTTATCCGGACAGTACACCGTGGCGTACAGGCGTTCCGGGGGGAATTTCCAGGTCTCCACCACCAATTCCCAGGCCCAACCGATGGCTTCCTGCTTGAAATAATCGCCAAACGACCAGTTGCCCAACATTTCAAAAAAGGTGTGGTGGTAGGTATCCAACCCCACGTCGTCCAGATCGTTGTGCTTGCCGCCAGCCCGGATGCACTTCTGGGTATCGGTGGCGCGGCCCGGCGTATAGGGACACCGGGTCTGACCCAAAAAGATGGGCACGAACTGGTTCATGCCGGCGTTGGTAAACAGCAGGTTGGGACTGTCCGGCATCAGCGGGGAGGACGGAACAATGGTGTGCTGCTTCGACTTGAAGAAGTCGAGAAACGACTGTCGGATTTGGATACTGGTCATCACGGCAAATACAAAAAGTCCAATGGATTAAAAGCGATCAGCGGGAATGATAGAAAAAATCGGGCATAAGGCGAGCGCAACTTTTTCCCGTCTGGGGGCGTATTGTATTGCCTTGGGCGCCCGGATATGGCTTGAATAACGGCCGGCAGGCTGCCTGGCACCCTGCAAACCCGGATGTCGTACGAAAAAAGTGCCGCGGATCCCCGCCGTGATTTGATCGGTGCCGACTGGCGCAAACGCCTGGCGGCCAACGGTTTTGCATTGGTAATCTCAATCCTGGCGCTGGAGGCGCGGCTGGCGCTGGCCCCCTGGGTCCACGACCGCCCGATCCTCATTCTGTTCATCCTGCCGATCATCTTCAGCGCCTATGTGGGCGGACTGTGGGCCGGCCTGCTTTCCACCGCGTTTTGCGCCTGGGGGGTCTACCATTTTTTCCTGGCCCCGGCCCATAATCTCCTGTTTTTCGAAGGCTCGGTGGATCTTTGGCAATGGGTCATGTTGATGGTCATTGGCACCCTCATCAGCCTGCTCGTCGAGGCCTTGCACCGCTCCCGGGCCCAAATTGAGGCCGCCAGCCGCCAACTCGAGGAATCCCAGGCCCTCTACCATTCCCTCGTGGAACAGGTGCCGGCCGGCATCTTCCGCACCGACGCCGCCGGCCGGTTTGTATTCGTGAACCCCTTTCTCTGCGGACTGCGCGGCAGTTCCCCGGAGCAGTTTCTCGGCAAACTGCCCGCCGAACTGGCGGACGCCAGGCACCCGCACTTCTTGCATGCCGCGGAACATCATGCCCAGATCATGCGCCAGGGCAAGGCCATCGAGGTTCAGGAAGAATTGCAACACCCGGATGGCCGCACCGTACACCTGCAGGTCATCAAAACGCCGGTCTTTGACGCCCATGGCAGCGTCATCGGGGTGCAAGGCATTCTATTTGACGTCACGCAACGCCGACAGGAAGCCGCCGCGCTCGCCCGCTCGTTGGCGCTGTTGCGCACCACCACGGAGGCGAGCACCAACGGATTGTTGGTGGTGGACCTCAACCACCAGATCACCCACTTCAACACCCGGTTCCTGGAGATCATGGATCTGCCCCGGGCCTTGGCGGAGGCGGGGGACGATAACGCCCTCCTGGCTCAGGCCCAGACCGTGGTGACCGACCCCGAAGCATTTCTCCACCGCGTCCGGGAACTACAGGCGGATCCGGAAAAGGCCTCCCTTGATATTCTCAACCTGAAGAACGGCCGGATCATTGAACGGGTCTCGCACCCGCAGCGGTTGGCGGAAACCGTCATCGGCCGCGTCTGGAGTTTTCGCGACGTGACCGACCAGCGGAAGGCGGAACAGCAGTTGCAACAGCTCGCGGTGATGGTGGAGTCCTCGGAGGAAGCCATCTTTGGCAGCAATCTGGCCGGCATCATCACCAGTTGGAATCGGGGCGCCGAAACCATTTTCGGCTATGCCGCGGCCGAGATCGTGGGCTCCCCGGACCTGCCGTTGTACCCGCCCGACCAGCAAGCCGAGCGCGTCCGGATGCTGCTGCAGATCCGCCGCGGGGAAGGCTGCAAGCAGCTCCGCTCCGAGCGCGTGCGCAAAGACGGGAAGCGGATCCGCATCTCGGCCACCATTTCGCCCCTGCGCGACGCCCACGGCACGGTGATCGGCGCGGCCACCATCGCCAGCGACATCACCCACCAGCACTTGCTCGAGGAACAGTTGCGCCAGTCGCAAAAAATGGAAGCGATCGGCCAGTTGGCCGGGGGCGTGGCCCATGATTTCAACAACCTCCTCGCCGTCATTCAAATGCAGATCGAACTGTCGCACATGGACGCGCAGTTCACCCCCGAACAGGAAGCCTGCCTCCAGGAAATCGAGACGGCCGCCAAGCGCGGCGCCAACTTGACGCGGCAATTGTTGTTGTTCAGCCGCCGACAACGGCTGCAGCCCCGCGAACTGGACTTGGGCGACTCCATCCTCAACATGACCAAGATGCTCCGGCGCATCCTGGGCGAAGATATCCGCATCCAATTCAAGTACGCGTCCCGGCCGGTGTTCATCCAGGCCGACGCGGGCATGATCGACCAGGTCTTGATGAACCTCACGCTCAACTCCCGGGACGCGATGCCGAACGGCGGCCATTTGATCATTGAAACCGCCGCGGTGGAAATGGATGAACTGGCGGTGCTGCAATCGGCCCAGGCGCGCCGGGGCTCGTTTGTGCGCTTGAGCGTGAGCGACACCGGTTCCGGCATTCCCCCGGAAATCCTGCCGCGCATTTTCGAGCCGTTCTTCACCACCAAGGACGTGGGCAAGGGCACCGGCCTGGGTCTGGCCACCGTGTTCAGCATCGTGCAGCAACATCAAGGCTGGATCAACGTGTCGAGCGAACCCGGTTGCGGCACCACGTTCGATCTTTATTTTCCGCGCCTGGTCAAGGAGCCGAGTCCGACCGCCGAGGCCCCGGCCACGCTGGCGGCCGTGCCGGGCGGTCACGAGACGATCCTGTTAGTGGAGGACGATGATTCCTTGCGCGCCTCCGTGCGCCGCTGTCTGGCCGGGCTGGGTTACCACCTTTTGGAAGCGGCCACCGGCGTGGCCGCGCTCCGGCTCTGGCAAGAGCAGCGCCCACCGATCGACCTGCTCTTGAGCGACCTGGTGATGCCCGACGGCATGAGCGGCAAGGAGCTGGGGGAGCGGCTGCGGCAGGACAGCCCGCAATTGAAAATCATCTTTGTCAGCGGCTACAGTGCGGACCTGCTCACGGGGGATATTCAGCAGGACCAGCGGGTGAAGTTCCTCGCCAAACCGTTTCCCGCCCAGGCGCTGGCGCAGGCGGTCCGCGCGTGCCTGGATCAACCTTGAAACGGACGGGGCAGGCGGCCGTTGAATTCGCCTCCGCAAAAAAAAGCAAGCCTTCGTCCGAGTCCACCCGAAAATATTTTTGAAAAAACTTCTTGAGAACCGTGCGCAAAAAGACGATCTCTTTAACAGAAGCTGATCTTTGATTGACATTAAAATTTCCCTGCTCTGTTTGTGATTCACAACAGTCCTTGAACCGTAATAGAAACGATCACGGAATACGTTCTGCTCGTGGCCGGCATGCCTTTACTGGAAGCCGAAAGCGGGCAAATAAGTTCCACATGTAGCAATACATGTTCAAAGGATCGAGTTGGACACGGCAAGAGTGGGGGTTCTTTAAGCCCGTCCTTTGGACGGGCTTTTTTTATTACCTTTGCCCGCCCCATTTCTCCCTCGGAAACCACCGACAAGCCCCCGCCCACTTTTGCTCACCACCCGGCTGCGGCCGGAAGCTCCGCCCCTGCGGTTGAGACAGCCGTGTCTCCGTGAGTGTCTCAAACTGATGCACTACCATTAAACTTTCTGATTTTCAAAAAAGTTACGCTTGAACGGCCGGCCGCTTGACACGGTCGTGGGCGCCCTGAATGCATGAGTTTTTCAAGCATTCGGCGCTCAACCGGGAACCGGCCTTGCTGCGGCGCCGGCTTTGTCTGGAATTGGGCGTTGCTGCCAACAGGTTGGCAGGCGGCATGCAATGCAGGGAGGGCGTGAGTGCCGTTTATCAAAGCTTCAGGCTCGTGGCGAAGAGGATCGTCGTGAACCGATTAGCGCCCTTATGGCTGGCGGCTGCCCTGCCTTGCTCAGCCGGTGCCATGGTCAACGCGAGCCTGACTTGGACGGCGAGCGCCGATGCGAGCGTCACGGGTTATAATATTTATTACGGGGGCGCCAGCGGCCAGTACACCAATTCGGTTTCTGCCGGGATCGTCACCAATGCGGTGGTGCCCGACCTGATGGAGGGGGTCACCTATTTTTTTGGCGCCAAGGCCCACAATGCCGCAGGCAACGAAAGTGCCTTTTCCAACGAAGCGATCTTTTGCGGCTTGCGAGTGGACCCGGACGCCAACGTGGAGCAACCCGTGCTGACCACCAACTCCACGGGCGACCAACTCACTTTCAGTTTGGGCAGTGATGCGCCGGCCGGTGCCGCCATCAATGCCACCAACGGAGTTTTCACCTGGTCTCCCGGTCTCGATTACGCCTCCACCACCAACGCCATCACGGTGACCATCATCGACGATACCACTTCCAATCTTAGTTCCACGGCCACCTTGTTGGTGGTGGTGAACGATTACCTGCAGGTTGGCCTGGCCACCACCGCCGTGCAGGCCGGGCAAACGGGCGTGATTCCGATCACCCTGACCGCCAGTGAAGACCTTACCAATCTGGCCGTCACGATGGCCTGGCCAGCCGGGCAGTTGGGTACCCCGACGCTGAGCTTCAACTCGCCCGTGGTCGCCGGCTCGCTGCAAATGCAGGCTGACACCGCCTTGGTTTCGCTCCAAATCACTCCCGGCCAACCCTTCACCGCGAGCAATACCATCGCCGAACTGAGTTTCCAACCGCCCGTCGGCCAGCCGTCCGCCTTTGTCCCGGTGTCGGTAACCAGTGTCATGGGCACCAAGAGCGATGCCTCGACCTACGGCAACGTCGCCACCGGCGCGGGCGAAGTGGTGGTGGTGGGGACCAATCCCCTGCTGCAACTGCAGACCACCGCCGGCCAAACCAGCCCGTTGACTTTGTATGGCAATCCGGGAGCCAATTATCAGGTGCAGTTCACGACCAATCTCACGCCCCCCATCGTCTGGTCCCTGCTGGCCAACCACCAGCAAAGCAACGTGGTGGAGGCGGTGGACGTGGACGTGAGCCAGCCCGGGATGTTCTACCGTCTGCAAGCGAACTGAGCCTCCATCCGTACCGGCCGCAGCGACTTCAGCTTTTTGATTTCGGGTGATTTTTCTTTTTGGGCAGCGCGGGGCCGATGGTAATTTGAGGCATGGCACGAGATGACCTGTTTTCCAGCGCGGTGGGATCTCCGCCGCCGGAAAGCAGCGCGGCGGCGCCGGACACTTTCACCCGGCAGCCCCTCGCCGCCCGCATGCGGCCGCGCAATCTGGATGAATACGCCGGCCAGTCCCACATTCTCGGCCCCGGCCAGTTGCTCCGCCGCGCCATCGAGGCCGACCGCATCCAGTCCTTGATCTTCTACGGCCCGCCGGGAACCGGCAAAACCTCCCTCGCCCAGATCATTGCCCGCCAGACCAAGAGCAAGTTTGAGCGGCTCAGCGGGGTGGAATCGAACGTGGCCGACATGCGGCGCGTGCTCTCGGCCGCCACCAACCGCCTGCAAAACACCGGCGCCTCCACCATCCTGTTTATCGATGAAATCCATCGCTTCAACAAGGCGCAGCAGGATGTCTTGCTGCCGGATGTGGAAAGCGGCGTCATCAAATTAATCGGGGCCACCACGCACAACCCATTTTTCTTCGTCAATTCCCCGCTGGTCTCGCGCTCGCAAATCTTTGAACTGCGGCCGCTCACGGAAGCCGAGCTGCTCGGGCTGCTGCGCCGCGCCTTGGCCGACGTCGACCGCGGCCTGGGCCATTGGAAGATCGCCGCCGCGGAAGAGGCCTTGCGCCACTTGGCGAGGATCGCCGACGGCGACGGGCGCAAGGCCCTGAACGCGCTGGAGATCGCGGTGCTCACCACCGGCCCCGCGCCGGACGGGACCATTCACCTGACGCTGGCCGTGGCGGAACAGAGCATCCAGAAAAAGGCGGTGGTCTACGATGGCGATGGCGACGCCCATTTCGACACGATTTCAGCCTTCATCAAGTCAATGCGGGGGAGCGATCCGGACGCGGCCCTTTACTGGCTGGCCAAGATGATTCACGCGGGGGAAGATCCACGCTTCATCGCGCGGCGGATTGTGATCTGCGCGGCGGAAGACGTGGGGCTGGCCGATCCCATGGCCCTCGTGCTGGCCACATCCGCCCTGCAGGCGGCGGAATTCGTCGGCTGGCCGGAAGCCCAGATTCCGCTGTCCGAAGCCACGATTTACATTGCCACGGCCAACAAGAGCAACAGCGCGGTAAAAGCCATCGGCGCCGCGTTGGAGGACGTGCGCTCCGGCCGCACCATTCCCGTGCCGGAACACCTGCGCGATGCGCATTACCAGGGCGCCGCCCGGCTGGGCCATGGCCAGGGCTATCAATACGCCCATGAGGGTCAGGACCATTTTGTAGCACAGGATTATCTGGGGGTGGACCGGCGGTTCTACGAGCCCACCGACCAGGGCGTGGAAAAGAAGATCAAGGAACGCCTGGAAAAATGGCGGGCCCAGTTCGCCGAAAAAAGGCAGGCGGCCGGCCACAACCCATGATGTCACCAGCCTCTCCCCGGGAAGCCAAAGCCGAAGTGCGGCGGACGATTCGCGCCACCCTTGGCCAGGTCTCGCTGGCCGTGCGACTGGTTGAATCGCTCGAATTATGCGCCCGCCTCGAACCGCAGTTGCAGAGCGCCCGGCGGATTCTGTTTTTCGCGCCGCTGGCCGACGAACCAGACGTTTGGCCGCTGCTCCAAAAACTATTGCCGGCCCGAAAAATCTGCGCCCTGCCGGCGTTTGACGCCGCCACGCAATGCTATTCCGCCCGCCGGGTGAAAAATCTGGAAACCGATATTCTGACCGGCAAGTTTGGCGTTTCGGAGCCGCTGCCGGAGTGTGAGGAGATTCCCCTGAACCAATTCGATCTGGTGCTGGTCCCCGGCGTGGCCTTCGATCTATGCGGCAACCGGCTGGGACGGGGACGGGGATTCTATGATCGCATCCTCGCGGTGGCCAGCGGGATAAAATGCGGCGTGGCTTACAATTTTCAACTGTTGGAGCAGATCCCCACGGAAGCCCATGACGCGAAAGTGAACTTTATTTTCACCCCTTCCCGCTGCGTGCGGCGCAGGGACTAATCCACTTTCCACCCCTTGCCTCCGCTGACCCGCAGCCATCCTCCCTCTCGAGTCACGGACTGCACACCCAAGCACCCCTGCCGCCCGCCCGGTTGCTCCGTTCAACGATGCTGCTGATCCATGATTCCGTCCAGCGCCCCGCCCTGCCAGCCTTCCGGCGAGTTCCAAGGACGAACGGACGCATTATCGGATTCAGTGGAAGCGCACCCCGCGAACACGGCAGCCATGGCCGCCAACAGGACCACCCACAAGAACTGTGTACCACGAATTTTCACGTTAGGAAGAAGCAGGATGGGCCGGCGTCACCACATCGCCCTCGACGACTTCGCCCAGTTTCCAGCCGCGGACGATGTTCGCAATGCAACGGTCCTTCTCAACCGTGCGAATCACCACTTTGGCCACTAATTTGCCGTCCCGGCTGACCAGCAGTTCGCCGTCCTGCACGGCTCCCTGCGTGGCGCCAACGTCCAACACCACAAAGTCCCACTTGGGATCCACCACTAAAATCTTGCCCCGCAAATCGGCGGGCAGGAGAATATCGGGATTGGGTCCGATCAAGGCATCGAGCTTGGACTTAACGGTGTTGTAATTCCGCTGCAGGATATTTTTTTCCTCGTTAATCACCAAAATCTGTTTCTGGGAATCCTTCACCTGCTTGTCGAGCTGGCGAACTTGGATGGCGGTCAAACCGCTTGCTTGAAAGTCGGCCAAACCGTCTTGAGCCACTTTGAGATCCGCCTTGGTCTTGTCCAACTGGCCGCCGAGATCATCGGCCCGCTTCTGCTGGGCGTCCGCCCGGGCTTCGGATTTGGTCAACTGGGTCTTGGTGTCGGACAAGTCTTGCTGGGTCTGAGCCAGATCGCTCTGGGTCTTCTTCAGGACCGCCTTGGTCGCTTTGTGGGCGGCAATTTCGGTGTTCTTATCCGCCTTCTGCTTATCCCGCTGGTCGGTCAGCGCCGGGATCTGGGTGGACATTTCATAATACGCCACACCGCCCGCGCCGAGACCGGCAAGAATGGCCAAGATCAAACTGATGCGAAGTAACATGGTCCGTTTTATTTTTCGGCAAGGTAAACCGGTGGGGTAAAAGTGTCAACGCTCGTTTCCGGGTTTGTTTTCCGCGCTTTTCCATTAGCACTTGCAATCCGTCAATTAAGGCGCATCTTAGACTAGGAACCCAATGCAACTGAAACATTCCCTTCAGCTTGCCTACTGCACCAACGTCCACCGAGGCGAAACTTGGGCAGAAACGATGGCCTATTTGCAAACCGACACGCTGGCCGTCCGGGACCGGGTCTGTCCCGGCAAACCATTCGCCATCGGACTGCGGTTGGGGGAGCAGGCGGCCACCGAACTAAATCAACGCGACACGCTCCTTGAATTCCGGCGCTGGCTGGGCAAGAACTCGTGTTACGTATTTACCATCAACGGCTTCGCCCAAGGCCAATTCCATGGCAAACGGGTCAAGGAGCATGTGTACAATCCCGATTGGGCGTTTCCCGACCGGGTGGCCTACACCAATCTGCTCTTTAATATTTTGGCCGAACTGGTGCCGCCGGGACTCGAAGGCAGCGTGAGCACCATGCCTTGCTCCTATAAACCCTTTTACCCCTCGCTCGACGCCGTCAAGGCGATCCGCCAGAACCTGTGGCACACCATCGAACACATCGCCCGGATCAGCTCCCGGACCGGACGCAAGCTGCATCTGGGCTTGGAACCCGAGCCCCTCTGCATGCTCGAAAGCACCGCGGAAGTCATGAATCTCTTTGACCACCTCCGCTCGGAACATCCCCGGGACGAGCGGTTGGCGGAGCATCTGGGCGTCACCTACGATACCTGCCATTTCGCCGTGGAATGCGAGGAGCCGCAAAATGCCCTGGGCTGTCTCATCAACCACGGCATCAAGCTCAGCAAGATCCAATTGAGTTCCGCGCTCAAGGTAAGCCCCACGCCGGCGGTGCGCGAGGAACTGAAAAGCTTCGCCGATGAAGTCTATCTCCACCAGGTGGTGGCGCGGGACGCGGCCGGCGACCGAATGATCTTCCCCGATCTGCCGGACGCCCTGGCGCACGCACGATCGGCCTACACCGACGACGCGGAGCTGCCCGAATGGCGCATCCATTATCACATTCCGCTCCACGCGGCGGCCGCCCCGCCATTTGACAATACGACGGACCACCTCCTCGCCGTGCTGGACATTCTGGCGCAAGCGCCGCAGCTCTGCCCCCACCTCGAGATGGAGACCTACACGTGGGAGGTATTGCCGCCCGAATTAAAGGAGCAAAGCACCGTGGATCAGATCTCGGCCGAGTACGACTGGACGCTGGGACAAATGCGGGAGCGCGGGCTGGCCTGATTGAACTTCCTTTCCCCAAACGGCCTTTTTTGGTTTCATTCGCCGTCGATGAACCAAAGGTGCCGCACGCTGCTCGTTTTGGGCCGGGTCTCCAATTTGCCGACGGTCTGGTCTGACTGTCTCGCGGGTTGGTGGCTGGGCGGCGGGGGAACCGTGTGGAAATTGCCGCTGCTCCTCCTGGGCGTCAGCCTGCTCTACACCGGCGG
>CAYTJG010000099.1:0-4563 GCA_964437865.1 uncultured Bifidobacteriaceae bacterium
AAGCGTCACGCTACGTTCGCGGCGCGCTCGGAGAGACGCGCCCCACCGGCGCTGGTATAAATGCCAACCCTTAGCACAGACAGACGTACCACCGAGCGGCCGCCCCCATTTTACGGGTGTTTTTGGGAGATAAGCAGAATTTTATCTCACACCCTCCCGAAGGCGTGAAGTGATTTTTTGGTATCCAGCGGCGGGCAAACGCGGCAACATCCCGGCACAATCATTCCCCCTTATGAAAAGATTATTCCTCACACTGTTGGGAGCGTGGCTGGCGGTCGGCGCGTGGGCGCAGTCGCCTGTGGACACCAGCGCGGCAGACCAGTTGGGCTGGCAACTGGCGGTGCATTCGTACACGTTCCAGAAATTTTCAATCTTCGACGCAATTGACAAATCCGCCGCGGCGGGGGTGAAGTACATGAGCGTCTCAGGAAGAGTGATCCTCGAGGGCACGAACCCGCTCTCGACGCTAATGCTATCGTCCGCGCAACGGGCGGCGATTGACGCGAAGCTGAAGGCGGACGGGTTTGGACCTTTCGTGAACATCGGGGTGGTGGAGTTGCCGGCGGACGAGACAAAATGCCGGAAGGTGTTTGAATTCGCCAAGCAGTGGGGCATCGGCATTTTGGTTTCGGAGCCGGCGACCAACGCGCTGGACACGGTGGAAAAGCTGTGCAAGGAGTACAACATCCAGGTGGCGATTCACGACCATCCGATCGGGCATTCGATTTATTGGAACCCCGACGCGGTGCTGGCGGCGATCAAAGGCCGCACGCCGCTGATGGGCGCGTGCGCGGACGTGGGGCATTGGATGCGATCGGGGCTTGATCCGCTGGCGTGCCTCCAGAAATTGGACGGGCACATCATTTGCCTGCATTTCAAGGACCTGAATGAGATGGGCCCGAAGGCGCACGACGTGCCGTGGGGCACGGGAGTGGGCCAGACCAAGGCGCTAATGGCGGAATTGAAGCGGCAGCATTTCCACGGCGCGTTCTGCATCGAGTATGAATATCAATGGGAGAATTCGGGGCCGGAGGTGGCGCAGTGCGTGAAATTTTTCAACCAGACGTGTGCGGAGCTGGTGAAGGAACCGTAAGGTCGGGGACTGGATATCGCTCGCCAGCGAAGGCCTCCTGGCAACCTCATCTGTGATACGAAGCTCCACGCTTCTCATCGCCGTAAGCCAAATTGTGCTCATCCACAAAATTGATCTTTTGCCGACTTATCTCGCCGACTGCCGGTTTCTCGTCTGTGCCTTCGGCTGTGCTATGATTAATGGTCGTAACTAAAAAACCCTCACGGACATCCCATGTCCCATCGCTTGCCCATGTCAACATAGCGTTGGTAAAAAAAAATCGAATTGGTGAAGTGAAAGCTGCCATCTGCAAGAAACGTCATGCTCCCGGATGGCGCGACATTCCAAGTGCCGGCAATCTGCTGTCGCAGTTTGGCGTCGCGGTTGCCACACCCCGTGGCAATCAGGACCAACGAAAGAATCCCAACGGCCTTGAGGACATTCAAGGCGGTGTTTGTTTTCACGGGATGGTCCGGTCCTCACCCGCTTTGCGATAACCGACGGATTGGCCTAATACGATCAATTGGTCGGCGCGTAATTTTAGCCGTTTGCCCAAATCCTCGCGGTTTACCGAACCACGCGCGCCCGTGACCAGTCCCTCCGAGGCGCAGAACAGGTAAATGTTCTGGGAAATGTAGCCGACATCCACGTTGGCCGTGTTGCGGCCGCCCTCGTTATTCCCGCATTTGGCCAGGTCGCCCACAAAAACCAGTGTGAGCGGGGCGTCCTTGACGAAGGACTGGGTGCCGCCAAGCTCGCGGATGTCGTTGGTCAGGACTTGATCGAGTCGGTTGGAGGCCGCATTATAAACAAACGCGCCCTGCCGGAGCAGCACATAGAGGTCCGTTTCCTGAAAGTTCATCGCCGAGGGCGCGGTGCGCCGTCCGTCCGGACGATTGATGCCAAAGCCAGCCCAGAGCAGGTTGGAAATCTGCTGGAGTGACAGCTCATTGGTGGCAAAAGACCGCCCGGTGGCTCGTTTGGAGAGCGCCTCCATCAGGGGCATGCCGCCGCTGCGCTGCGGGGACGGGAGCTGGATGGATTGCGCGTATAAGTTTCCGGCCGAAATGGCTGCCAGAAGGATGAATATTGTCAATTTCATGATTTAGATTTAAATGTCCGCCGCCCCCTGAAGGATGCCGGCAACTGATGGACCAGCGGGCTGCGGCTCCCACCTGGCTGAACCGCCGGGCAACCGGTGCCTGATGATAACTCCATGTGGTATCGGGCGATATTCAATTTTCCGCCAGCTCGACCGCCCGCGACATCCCCGAAAACGGGGAGAGGACCCGCCCGATGGCCGGTGGTATAAGGGATGGTCATCAATGGGCTCGGCCGTGCTCGTTTCGCTGCGCCCACCCCTCTGGATGGGGAAGCCGAGCGGAAGCATGACAATTTACCGAAACAGATTTACACCAACGATCTCGGAAGCCAAAATGCATCAAAGTTCACACACCAACCTATTTATGATTTCTCAAGTCATGCGCAAATCTACAGTGGCCCTGGCGGCCTTGCTCACTCTGCTTGGTTTTGCGGGCCGTGCGGCCGCCGCGGATGCGGACAAGCCGCAGTATTACGAACTGCGGGTCTATACCACCCAATCCGAAGCGCAACAGCGGCAAGTGAATGATTATTGGCAGAACGCGGCAATTCCCGCCTACAACCGCCTGGGCATTCAGCCGGTCGGGGTCTTCACCGAGTTGCAGGATTCCGCGACCAACAACATTTACGTGCTCATTCCCTCGGACTCGCTCGACGTCTTCGCTGCGATTCCGGCCAAGCTGGCGGCCGACGCCGACTACCAGAAAGCCGCCGCCGAATTTCTGAACGCCCCGAAAACAAATCCGGCGTATGCCCGTTTTGAAAGTTCCCTGCTCGTGGCGTTCGACGGGATGAAGCGGATGGTGGTGCCACCGGCGGACAAAAAGCCCAACGTCTTTGAACTGCGCACCTACATGAGTTCCAGCGAAAATGTAGGGCTGAACAAGGTCAAAATGTTCAACAGCGGCGAGATTTCGCTGATGAAGGGAATCGGGCTGGCGCCGGTCTTTTACGGGCGGACCATTGCCGGACTGCACATGCCGTGCCTCGTCTATATGACCTGCGCCGAAAACCTGGACGCGCACAAGCAACACTGGCAGGTATTTTCCTCCTCGCCGGTCTGGAAAGAGATGTCGGGCGATCCGCAGTACAAGGACAACGTGTCCCGCATCATCAGCATCCTCCTCAAGCGCACCGCCGCCTCGCAGATCTGAAGAGCAGCCGCCCAGAGGCACAGTGCGGCTTGCGGAACCGCTCTAATCGTCTGCGTTCGGTAATTTTCCGTCACGATAGCTGGCGAGCGTTTTCTCCAAGGCTCCTTTTTCCCTGGAGCCTTGCTCCGTGCTCATGGCCTTTTCTTCGGTGGCAATCGCCTCCGCTTTTTTCCCGAGCAGGAAGTACACCCGCGCCAGAGTATCCAGCGAGCCGGAATTGGTTCCCTTGGTCAAGTCCACGGAACGCCCGGCCAGCGTTTCCGCAAGGGCAAGACAGGGCTGGTCCGGAAGTTCGCTGATGGCGATCGTCCAAGCCAGTTCGTTTTGCCAATAATCATCGGTCGCGTATAATTTGCCAAGGGAATCGGCCAACTCGAAGGCTTGGTCGAAATTCTTCCGCCCCAAGAGAATTTTCAACCGCTGGATGCTAAAGCTGTTGGTCATCCTTGGAATCAGCACGCAAATCTCATTCAAGGCCGTTTGGGCGTCGTCCCATTTCTTCTGCTTGATGCAGGAATTCAGCGTCCCTTGGAGATCTTGGAATTGCGAGTCGGTTTCAAAATCTTTCTGGTAATCCGCCTTGGCCTTTATCAGGTCCTGATGGCCGGAAACGATTTCCTCCAAAACTTGCTCGTTCAAACCCATTGGATGGCCGATCCAAGCGATGACCCCGTTGGGATTGATGATGAATGCCGTGGGAATGCCGTGGTGATTCACCGCGCGCTTCCACCAGGTGGAACTCATGAGGCCGTCGGCATCTGAGCTTTTGTCGTCCAGCGCCACGCGGTACGTCATGTTGGTGCCCATCTTTTTCACAAAAGCGGGGACGGCGGCATCGGAATCCCAAATGTCCTGCCCGATGATGATCACGCCCTTGTCTTTGAACTGCTGCCACAATTGGTTCAAATGCGGAATGGACTGAACGCACGGACCGCACCACGTGGCCCAAAATTCCACGACATATACGTGATTGCTGTCGAAACCCGACACGGGATCGCCCTGAATCCACTTCCCCGTTTGGAGTTTGGGCGCCTGGTCGCCCACCATCAATTCAGCCCGCGATATACCGCCTGCCACCATGAGGAGGGCGATGGCCAGGATGAGCCGGGATGGGAATGAGGATTTCATCGGCACAGCGCCGTTCGACTTTGCCGGCAGCGCTCCGGAAACCAGATTATTATTTTGCATGTCTGATTAAATACGACAGTTGACGTGGCAAAACCTCACGCTGAATGT
>CAYTJG010000099.1:4663-18894 GCA_964437865.1 uncultured Bifidobacteriaceae bacterium
CGGTCCGATTGAGATTGATTCTCATGAAACCGGGATTCTTTATGGGGTTTAAATTTTCTCTCTACGCTTGCCTTATTACCAGTTGTCTGGCCGGCGCCAGGGCCGGCGTGATGGACCAATGGACGACGAATCAGATCGCAACAAATTCGTTCCTTCCGGAGCGCGTCGTGTTTGGGAACGGTATTTATGTGGCCTCGGCCGAGTATATGGATGGAATTGGCCTCTACACATCCACTGACGGCCTGCATTGGGTCCAGCAGTTTTCCGATCTCAATTCCTGGGGGTTGATGCTGAACTATTCGGACGGCGAGTTCAGCGGTGTCGGAGGGTTTGGCATCGTCGACACGTCGGACGACGGCACGAATTGGACCTCTAGTTGGTTACCGGTCTTTGATTGGGTCCAACCATGGCCAATTGCCATCGCCGCCGGCGATGGGTTATATGTGGCGGTTGGCGGCACCAATGGCGTGGGCTATATCCAGATGTCCCCGGACAACCGCCAGTGGACTTTATACGAGCCGCAGCCTTCGATGGGGGGACCCATTGCCAGCGTGGCGTTCGGAGCGGGTACCTTTGTGGCGGTGGGAAACGATGACGGGCTGGTATATGTTTCCTCCGACGCCTTCGAAGGCTATGAGTGGAATAGGCATGCCATTCCCGGTGGCAACCTGGTCAGCTATGCCAACGGACTTTTCTTTGTGCCGCTGAACAGCCAAACGAATTTGCTATCCTTGGATGGCGTTGCTTGGAGCGTGCAGCCCACGGGATTAACCAACATCCTCGGCACGGTGAATTACCAAAATGGCATCTTCATGGCCCAATGCTTTTCAATGAACGGAAGCTATCTGGCCACCTCGGTTGACGGAACCAATTGGATTCAATATCCGCAGCTCTTGCCGGGTTCGGCCTGGGGTGCGGCGGGGGACGTGCGTATGGCATCGGACGGCACACGTTTAGTAGTCGTTGGCATCGAGCTGGGCGGTTCCGGCTTGAATGGCTTGATTTACACGTCGGCCCCGTTGGTTGACGTCCGGCTGGCAACCAATTCCTCGCATAGCTTGGTTCTTTCGGGATTGGTCGGTCGCAACTACCAGATTCAGTCAACGGATGTCCTGCCGGCTGTCGCCGGACATTGGCACACGAATGTGGTGTTCCAGTTGACCAGCATGCAATGGGATTGGACCGACACGAATACCCTCGATGCCGCTTGTTTTTATCGCGGCGTGCTCTTGCCTTGAGTATCATGTGACGCATGACCCCACGTTTTAACCGGCGTAGCTTTTTAAAGAAATCGGCGGCGGCGGCGGTCGCCACCCCCTTGGTTACCAGCCTGGAAGAGTATCGGCTCCTGGCTCGGGAGGCCAGCCAGCCGGATCCGGGGTACGTCACTGGAACACCGGCCACCCTGCCCACGGGCACGCTGGGCCAGCTCAAAGTCAGCCGCCTGATCTGCGGCGGCAATCTGGTCAACGGCTACGCCCACAGCCGCGACCTCATTTATGTCTCCAAATTGCTCAAGGCTTATTTCACGGAGGCAAAGATCATGGAGACTTGGGCGCTCTGCGAGCAGAACGGCATCAATACGATGATCTTCAACCCGGCGGACGAGCGCGCCCTGCATGTCTTCGGTGAGTATCGCAAGCGCGGCGGCAAGATGCAGTATCTGGCGCAACTCGATGCGCCGAGGGACAACATGAACGACTGCGTCCGGGGGGCCGTGGATGCGGGCGCAGACGGCGTGGTGCTGGTGGGCAATCTCGGCGACGAATGGTCGCGTGAGGGCGCGGTTGACCGGATCGGCAAATTCGTTGAACTGGGGCAGGTCAACGGCGTCGTTGCCGGTGTGGCCGGCCACGAATTGCACACGCCGATGGCGGTGGAGAAGGCCGGGATCAAGCCGGACTTTTACATGAAGACCCTGCACACGTCCCATTACTGGTCCAAGCGTCGTCCCGACCAGACGAAAGAGGTCATCGATAATTACGCGATCGACAACTACTGGTGCCTGGACCCGGAGGGCACCATCAACTTCATGAAGACGACGAAGCGTCCGTGGCTGGCTTACAAGGTGCTGGCGGCCGGCGCGATTCATCCGCGCGAGGGATTCCAACACGCGTTCGAAAACGGCGCGGATTTCTGCGTGGTGGGCATGTTTGATTTCCAAATCGCGGAAAATGTCGCGACGGCCAACGAAGTGCTCAAGGCGACGCAAAAACGGGAACGCCCGTGGATGGCGTGAAGACGCGTATTGCCTACGGGTCGGAAATGTCGCGGGAACGGTATGTGGATATTCCTCTGGAAGCGCATACGTGAAACTCAAATTTGAGCCGCAACATGTCCGCAGCGCCCGAGCCCTTTTGAAACTTGTCGAAACGGATTTCGCCAGATAAACATAGGCAGCATGAATTTGTTCACGCGGCGGGTTTTGTTTCTCTTGTTCTTCCTTTCCGGTTTTTCCAGTCTGGTTTATCAGGTGGTATGGACGCGCCTGGCGTTCGCTTCGTTTGGCATCATCACGCCGGTGTTGTCGGTGGTGCTGTCGGTTTTCATGCTGGGGCTGGCGGCCGGCTCGTGGGCCGGCGGACGCTGGATTTTGCCCCTGACGGCGAAGTCCGGCCGGTCGGCCGCGTTTTTTTATGCGGGCGCGGAGCTGGCCATCGGACTGGGAGCGTTTGCGGTACCAAAATTATTTGCCCTGGGTGAAAATCTGTTGCTAGCCAGCGGCGAATCAGATTCTTTCGGCTACCTGTCCTTGTCCGCGCTGGTGCTCGCCGTTTCCATCCTGCCCTGGTGCGTTTGCATGGGCACCACCTTTCCCTTCATGATGGCTTACATCCAGGAGCAGGAGCGTGATCAAACGAAGAGCTTCAGCTTTCTCTACCTCGCCAATGTGCTCGGAGCCATGAGCGGAACGTTCCTCTCGGCGGTGGTCTTGATCGAACTGCTGGGTTTTCATCATACGCTTTGGGTGGCGGCGACGGGAAATTTTGCCATTGCTTTCATTAGCATCTGCCTTGGCCTGCGGCAGCAGAAATCCTCCCTCCCCGTCGGCCTGGCGGCCGGTTCGGCGGACGCCCCTGCCCCCGCCATGGAGCCGCAGCCCGACGGGTTGCCGGACGCCAGGATCAAGTGGATTCTATTCGCCACGGGATTCATCGCCATGGCGATGGAAGTGGTGTGGTCGCGGGCCTTCACGCCCGTGTTGAAAACGCAGGTATATTCCTTCGCGCTGATTGTTTTTGCCTATTTGGGTTCAACTTTCCTGGGTTCGTGGCAGTATCGCCGGGATTTGCGTGCAAACCGGCTGAAGCCCAAGGGAATCGTGCTGGCGGCGGTGGCGGCCGCGGCCTTCATTCCGGTGCTGGCAAACAATCCGGCCATCGTCGTGGCGAACTATGAAGAGCCGCGAATCCATGTGTGGAGCGCAGTCCTGGTGCTGGTGGGGATCACTCCGTTTTGTGCGCTGCTGGGGTATTTGACGCCGGGCCTGATTGACGAATTCGCCGGCGGTCGGCCCGCCCGCGCCGGCCGGGCTTACGCCATCAACGTGCTGGGCTGCATTTTGGGACCGTTGTTCGCCTGTTATTTTTTACTGCCGCTGATCAGCGAGCGGCAGGCGCTGATTCTTCTCGCGCTGCCTTTTCTGATCTTCTGCTTTCAGTTTCGGCGCGGATATTCTCCCCGGTTCAAAGGCGCATTGGCCGCCATCGTGGGCCTCGCGCTGGTTTGGTCGGCTTTGGGCACGCAGGATTTCGAGACGGTGTGGCAACGCAACACCGGCGCGCGCGCCGTCGTCCAGCGCGATTACGCCGCCACGGTCATATCCATGGGCAAAGGCTGGGATCGGAAACTGCTGGTCAACGGGTTTGGCATGACGACCTTGACGCCCATCACCAAATTCATGGTCCATCTGCCGCTGGCCTATCACAAAACTCCGCCGGCATCCGCTTTGCTCATTTGCTTCGGCATGGGCACGTCTTTTCGCTCGGCCCTGAGCTGGAATATTGACACCACCGCCGTGGAACTGGTGCCCAGCGTAACCAAGGCGTTCGGCTATTACCACGCCGATGCCGCTCGCTTCGTCAATGCCACCAATGGACATATCGTCACCGACGATGGCCGGCGTTACCTGAAACGCACCGCAAGGAAATTTGACGTGATTGTCGTGGACCCGCCGCCGCCGGTACAGGCGGCGGGATCGAGCCTGCTTTTCTCCAAGGAATTCTATGTCTTGGCCAAGCAGCACCTCAATCCGGGCGGGATCATCCAAATGTGGCTGCCCGGCAATGCGGCCAGAGAGACCGGCCAGGCGGCGTTGCGATCCATGTGCGAATCCTTTCCGTATGTTCGCTGTTTCAAATCGATCCAAGGTTGGGGGGTGCACATGCTGGGCTCGATGGAGCCGATTGAACCCTTCGACGCGAACCAACTCGCCGCGAGAATGCCGGAAGGCGCCCGTCAGGATCTGCTGGAGTGGTCCGACATAGACAATACACCGTTGATTCTGAATGGCGTTCTGCGCCGTGAAATCCACATTGCCAAGGCACTTGATCCGAACCCCGCGATTCAGATCACGGATGATAAACCTTTCAACGAATATTATTTGCTTCGCCACAGCCTGGGCCGTGGCAAGCATTGACCTTGACCCGGGCCGGACAAACCCATGGGCGCCCCCCCGGCTCAAGGCTTGGTGGCCAGGATGAGCGGCGAGACCGCGGGCACTTCCAGCAAGCGCGGTCTTACAAACCCGGCGGCTCGCAGCCAGCCGCTGATCTCCCGGAAGCTGAACGTGTCACCGGCCTCGGTATTAACCAGCATGTTCACGGCAAATAGCAACGAGATTGGGGGCGCCGTGCGCTGGTCATTGACCAGGAATTCCATGATGGCAATCGTGCCCCCGGGGACCAGCGCGGCAAACGTCTTTTTCAGTAGCTGGCGGCTGCGTTCACGGCCTTCACTATGCAGGATCTGGCCCAGCGTGGCCACTTGGTGATGTTTTCCAAAATTCACTTTCATCAAATCGCCGGGGATCGTGGTGAGGCGGTCGACCACCCCGTGACGCGCGGCGATTTTGCGCGTGATGCGCAACACGCCAGGCCAATCCACGGCTGATACGCGCACGTGCGGCGATTGCTCCGCCAGGGCAATGCCCCAGACGCCCGACCCGGCGGCGATGTCCAGCACGCTGACGGGCAGTTTTGTCCTCGCCAGC
Organism: uncultured Bifidobacteriaceae bacterium; assembly: GCA_964437865.1. Classification (GTDB taxonomy): domain Bacteria; phylum Verrucomicrobiota; class Verrucomicrobiia; order Limisphaerales; family UBA11358; genus UBA11358. The sequence goes on from CAYTJG010000099.1 coordinate 9,876, forward strand.
TCAAGATGTGCGCCCAGCGCCTTTGCGGCCGCATAGCTCAAGGGGAAAAGCGCCTCCACAAACTCGGCGAAAAAGCTCACCCCCGTTCTTTCCGTATCGGTACGCTTGGGCGGCCGGCCGGTTTGAACAATGGCCGCCAGATCGAGCCATCGCGGTATTAACTGCTTGGAAATATGCCGTACCAAGCCGCCCTGGTACGCCGGCTTGGTGCTGACGAGAAACGCGGCGCTTTCCGGCGTCAGTCGATAGCGGTCGCCGCTGCGCGCCAAAAATTGCAGCCCGACGAGGGCATTGCAAATCGCTGTGAGCCCGCGCACCGAAGTGCCGGTTTCCCGGGCCAGTTGCACCACGGTTTTTGGCGAACGATCCAGCCGGTCAAAGACGCCCTGCCTGACAGCGGCTTCCAGGATCAGCGGCGGCGCATAGCCCCAAGCCATTTGCATGAGGCGTTCCGGAGTCACGGCTTTCGCTTTTTTCATCTTGCAAGGATTATCAACTCGAAATTGTACTATTACCAAATCAAAAACAGGGCAGCAAAAGACTGGTTTGAAGACACAAGCGATGAGGCGTTAAGCCGCTGGAATCGTGGTCACCAGCCGCTAAGGATCCAATGATTCCCCGTGCCGCCATCCAGGGCGCTGCCAAAAGATCGGCGTTCCATGGGCTGGCAAATCCGGACGCCCTGAGCTTGCGCTGGTTTGGCGGTTCAATGCGCGAATTTCTTGGGTGGGAAATCTGGTTTGATATCCCGGCTCAACCGTCCCGCTGGGACGAATCATCGTTTACCACGCATACCCGCAGTTGGAAACTGCGGGCTATTGTCAAATGCCCCCTTCGGGGCAACCCCAAGTGAACACTCTTGGCAATCTGCCTCACGGCTCCGGCATCTGTAAACGGCAGCAAAACTTTTACTGCTATATTTGGTCCCAACGCGACCTGTGACAATGGCCCGCAGCTTTGAGCTGCGGAACCGAATGCCGAATCAGATCGAGCCCCGGAGGGCGGCTGCGCGCCTCTCCATGAACCGGAGCGCCGGTTTCTGATCCGTCGGCGCGTCCAAGGCACCAGCGCGAAGAGGCACTCCTCACGTCGCGCCCTACAAGGGACCGAAGGGTTCATGGCAGCGGTGAAATCTCGCGGCCGCCTGCGCCCAAACCCCAGATGCCACTTTAAAGGCCGGCGGCGCGCTGGAGCTCCAGCCGGGCGTTCACCGCATCCGCCAAGGCATTGTTATAGGCTTGGTGGACATCGTTGTCCGCACTTTGCGCCAGCAGCAAGTCGTCGAGGGTGGAATTCCCATGCTCATAGCTATACCGCTTGGCGGCCAGTACGTCATCGGCCCCCTTGAGCAGCTCACCCTGAAATTTGCGCACGCGGTCCTGCATGAGCTGGTAAGTCGTGTAGGCTTGCCGGACTTGAACCTCAGCCTTGAGCTCGGCGGAGTCCAATTGCTTCTGCGCCTGTCCGGCCTGCGCCCGGGCGGTGGCAATCTCGGCCCGGTTGCGGTTCCAGAGCGGCAGCGGGAGGGACAGGCTCACATCGAGCATGCTGTCATGCGGCGCGGGAGCGATGTCATTTTCCGACGCGGTGGTGTAAGTGTAACCCACGCCCAGATCCACATCGGGAGTGCGACTGGAGCGGGCAAACTGCACGCCGCTTTGCGCGCTGTCACGCGTGTGGCGCAAGGCCACCAGGTCGGGCCGTTTTTCCAGCGCCTGTGCTATCAACTGGCCGAGTTCGAAGGCGTTGGTTTCCCCTTCCAGTCCGCCGCTCAGAAGCAAGGTGGTCTGGCCGCGGTTGCGGCCGAGAAACGTGCATAAGGCCAGTTGCGCCGTCTGCGCGGCATTCTCCGCGTTGAGCAGATCGCTTTCGGATTGCAGTTCATCCACGCGCGACTGGGTGAGATCCGTCTCGCCGATGTCGCCGGCCTCGAACCGGTGTTTTTGCACGGCGACCAATTGGCCGAGATAGTCCGTGGATTTACGCTGTTGTTCGAGCGCACGTTGGGCGGCCAGGGCGGTGACGTAGGCCTCGGCGGCGTCGAGTTTGAGGTTGCGCAGGAAATCCTCCAGGGTGGCCGCCGCGGCATGATAGGCCTGGTCAGCCGTGCGAATACGCCATTTGCGTTTGCCAAAATATTCGATGGTCTGGTCCAGGCCGACGCTCGCCGGCTCGGGCAACGCCTGCGACCCGTGAAAGCGCAAGTCACGGCCGTCCCCCAGGTTCAGGTTGGGATTGGGGAACTCCCGGGCGATGGCCACGGCCGCCCGGGCAATATCCACGTTATAGCGCTGGGCGGCGTAATCCAGGTTGGCCACGGCGACTTCGTTGAGAAATTCATCAAGGGTGACGGTGTTCGTGGCCGGCACGGAATTGGTCACGGTCCAGGTGGCCAGCGGGGCGGCGGGATTCCCGGCCCCCGCCGCGGCGAAAAGCGCCGGGGCGGTCAGCCACCAAACAGCCAAGCTGGCAAGCATTCCAGGTTTCATATGTTGGGGAGTTCAGGCTGCTCCGGCTGGGCTGGCTGGTGGGCATCCACCCGCCGTTCCACCACATAATAGACGGCGGGCAAAACTAGCAGGGTGAGGGCGGTGGCGGTAATGAGTCCGCCGACAATCACGGTGGCCAGCGGCCGTTGCACATCACTGCCCACCGCATGGGAGAGCGCGGCGGGCAAAAGGCCCAGGATGGCGACGGCGGCGGTCATCAGCACCGGGCGCAGGCGTTCGCTGGCGCCGCGCAGCACGGCGCTGGCCAGCGGCGCGCCGGAGGCCCGCCAGCGGTTCAGATTGGACACCATGATGACCCCGTTTTGCACCGCCACGCCAAATAGCGCGATGAAGCCGACGGCGCTGGAAACATTGAGCGTCATCCCGCGCAGGTGCAGCGCGGCAAACCCGCCCAGCAGGGCCAGCGGCACAGTGAGCATGATCACGGAGGCAAAACGGCCCTTGCCGAACGCGGCGAACAAAATCAGGAAGATCAGGCCCAGCACCGCCGGCACGATGATGGCCAGCCGCGATTGCGCCCGCTGTTGGTTCTCAAACTGGCCGCCCCAGACAATTTCAAATTTCTCGTGGTCGTATTTGACCCCGCGTTCGATGCCCTGTTGCGCTTCCGCCAGGAACGAGGAAAGGTCGCGCCCGCGCAGGTCCAGCTTCACGGTGGTGTAACGGCGCCCCATCTCCCGCGCAATCGTGCTTTCGCCCGGACCCACCTTGATCTCGGCGATGTCCGACAACGGAATGCGCCCGCCGGTGGGCGATAGAATGGTCAGATCGCCAATCGCCTGGGGATTGCCGCGGGCGGAGGCGATGAAGCGGACGTTCACATTGTAGCTCTTGTCGCCGACATACACGCTGCTCAAGGCCTTGCCGCCGATGGCGGTTTCGATCAGATCATCCACATCGGCGATATTGATGGCGTAACGGGCGGCGGCCTGGCGGTCCACCTTGATTTGAAGTTGCGGCAGGGGCGGTTCCTGATCCACCCCCACATCCACCGCGCCGTTCACCTTTTGCAGGACCCCGACGATGTCGCCCGAAATGCGGCGGCTTTCATCCAGGTCATCCCCCATGACTTTCACGACCAGTTCGGAATGCGCGCCGGCAATCATGTCATAGATGCCGTCGATCATCGGCTGGGTGAAGCCGAAGCTCAGGCCGGGCAGCTCGGCGTTGAGTTTCTCATTCATGCGTTTGATCAGCGCCTGCTTGTCGCCCCCCCATTCCTCGTAAGGCTTCAGGCCGACAGAGCTTTCGATGTGCGAAAATGTGAACGGGTCCGTGCCGTCGTCGTTGCGTCCGGTCTGGGTGACCACATAGGAAACTTCCGGGAAGGTGCGCACGACTCGGCGGAAATGGCGCGCCATTTCGGTGGCCTTGTCGATCGAAATGCCGGCGGGCAGCTCGACTTGCATCCAGATGGAGCCTTCGTCGAGGTACGGCAGGAATTCACGGCCGACGGTGAGGGCGAGCACGACGGCGAGGGCGGCCGCCGCCAAGCCAGGATAGAGCGCGATCTTCGGCCGCCGGAGGATGCGCATGAGCTGCGTTTCGTATTTCCCGTGCAGCCAGTCAAAGACCGGATTTCTCCAGATGCGGCCGGGTTGGCGGTAGGTGACAAAGGTCAGCGCCGGGATGGCCGCCAGGGCAAAGAGCAGCCCACCGACCAAGGAATACCCCACCGCAAAGGCCATGGGCGTGAACAGCTTTTTCTCCACGGACTCGAAGGCGAACAACGGCAGATAGGCGGTGATGATGATCAGCGTGGCAAAAAACATCGGCTTGGCCACCTCCAGCACCGCTTTCAGTGTGGCGGCCTCGTTTAAGACCTTGTTGGGATTCTGTTCAAAGCGGCTGATGATGACTTCCATCAGCACAATGGAACCATTGACGATGATGCCGAAGTCAATCGCGCCGAGGGACAGCAGGTTGGCCGGAATGTGCGTGTAATACATAGCCACAAACGCGAACAGCAGCGAGAACGGAATGGTCAGCGCCACCAGCAGCGAGCCGCGCAGGCTGCCCAGGAACAAGAGTAACACCACCACGACCAGCGTCATGCCCTCCAGCAAGGTCCGACTGACGGTGTGCAGGGTCGTGTTCACCAGTTGCGTCCGGTCAAGATACGGCACCACCTTCACATCCGGCGGCAGGATCTTGGTGTTCAATTCCTCGACCTTCCGATGGACGCCGACCAGCACCTTGGAGGGATTGGCCCCCAGCAACAGCAGGGTGATGCCCTCCACCGCGTCATCATTGCCGTCCTTGCCCAGAATGCCCTGCCGTTCGATCACGCCCATTTCGGCATGCCCGAGGTCTTTCACGAATACCGGCGCCCCGCCCTTTTGCGTGATGACGATGTTGTTTAGATCTTCCACCTTGGCGATGGCGCCCAAACCGCGCACCACAAAGCCCTGCTCGCCGCGCACAATCAAACTGCCGCCGGAGTTGATGTTGTTGGCAGTAATGGCGTTCTCCACCTGCGCCAGCGAAAGGTTGTATTGCACCAGCTTGTGCGGATCCACGAACACCTGGAACTGGTAGTTTTCGCCGCCGAACGGGTTCACATCGATGACGCCCGGCACCTGCTTGAGGCGGGGCATGATCACCCAGTTGTTGAGGTCCCGCAGCTCCCGCGCGTCGCGTAGTTTTGATTCGACGGTATAACGGTAGATTTCGCCGATCGGCGAGGTGGGCGAATCCAGACCGGCCTGAACCCCCGGCGGCAAGGTAACGTTGCCAATCTGGTCATACACCCGCTGGCGCTCAAAATAATAATCCGTGCCGTCATTGAAAACCAAGGTGATCAGCGACAGCGCAAAGGTGCTTTTCGAGCGCATGACGTGCAGCCCGGGCAGGCCATTCAACTCGCGTTCCAAGGGAATGGTGATTTGCTGCTCCACTTCCTCGGCGGCGTGTCCCGGGTCCTGCGTGATGACCTGGATGGTGACCGCGCCGATGTCGGGATAGGCCTCCACATTGAGTTCCCGCAACGTGTAGAAGCCGAAGATCGAGAGGCCGATAAACACGGCCAGCATCAAGGCGCGCCGGCGCAGGCAAAAAGCCACGAACCCGGCGATCATTGGAACAAGACTCCTTCCTTCGCGAGCACAGAAGCGCCCGCCGCAACTCCTTCGGTAATGATAATGCGGTCCCCCTGTTGGGCGCCCACTTTCACTTCGCGGGGCTGGAGCGTCCACGGCTTGACTTGCTCAAAGACAAAGGCCGCGCTGCCGCTTTGCACCACGGCGGTCGTGGGCACCGTCAATTGCGTCTGCGGGAACCCCAGAAAATTGACCGTGGCAAACATGCCGGGCTTGAGGCGGCGCTCGGCATTGTCAAAGACGATGCGGACCTTGGCCACGCGAATATCGGGATCAATCAGGTCACCGATGAAAGCGACTTTCCCGGTGAACTTTTCACCGGGATAGGCGGCCAGGGACACACTAATGTCCTGTCCTTTGGCCAGGAAACGCAGGTCTTTTTCCGCCACGCTGGCCGTCACCCATACCGTGGACAAATCCGCCACGGTCATCAGTGGGGTGGTGTTGTCGTTGCGGAATTCACCGTGGGCGGACGCCATGTCCACCACCTGGCCGGACAGCGGAGCGAAAACCGGCAACGGCTGGCCCAACTGGTCGGTCTCCACGTTGAACCCGTAGGTCGACAATTGTTGCACCGCCGTAGCCAGGTCAATTTTGGCGGATTCATAATCGCTGGTGGCCTGTTCCACATCCTTTTGCGCCGCGATTTTGTTCGTCTGGAGGTCCTGCTCCCGTTTCAGCGCGCGGCGGGTCAATTCCTCGACGCTCCGGGCCTTCACATAATTGTCCTGCGCCGCGAAAAAGTCGGGGGATTGCAGGGTGGCCAGCAATTGTCCGTTGGTGACCGTGTCGCCAAGTTGCACCTGCAACCGGAGCAGGCGGCCGGTCAAGGGTGGGAAGACATTCGCGTATTTCTGGGGGTCGGCTTCCACCACGGCAGGCGCGGAAAGCTGGCTCTGGATCTGCTCGGCGCGGACCGTGTCAAATTTCAACTGGCCCCGCAACACGGATTGCTCCGGGATGACCACGCGGTCGCCCTGCCGCTCGAATTGGCTGGCCGGCGCGGCAGGCTCGGCGCGCTGGCATCCGGCCAGGGCGGTGGCCAGCAACCACCACACCGGGAGTCCGGCCGCGAAAAGACTGCGTTTTAGCTTGGTTTTCATGCTTCTATCTTGAATCAGTTTTCCGGTCCCACGCTCGGCTATGCCAGTCCCGGCAAAACGCGCAACCCATCCGCCGCCACGGTAATCAAAGCCACAGCCCAATGCCACTTAAGACATCCTTAAGATTTCTTAAGACTTCGGTCCGCCACAACGGCGGTGAAAACCGCCGGCGCCAACTCCTTCAGCGGGTAACTGGCGGCAGCCGGAGACGGAAAATACTGCCCCGGCCCACCTCACTTTCGAGCTCCACCGTACCGCCCGTCCGCTCCACCGCCCATTTGACAATGGCCAAACCCAGGCCGATCCCACCCTCGGCCCGCGACCGGGCGTCATCCACGCGGTAGAATCGTTGGAAGATCTTTTGGTGGTGGTTCGGGGCAATGCCCGGTCCTTCATCCGCCACCTCCACCAGCACGGCTCTGGCCGCCGGCCTCGCGCGCAAATAAATCGGTTTGCCGGGCGGGCTGTAGCGAATGGCATTTTGCGTCAGATTCATGAGCGCCAGCCGCAGCAACGCGGCGTCAAAAAAAGCCCGCAAATCTTCAGCACAATCGATCTGGAGCTGTTGCTGTTTCTCTTCGGCCACCAGGCCCAGGGTTTCGCTCACCTCCATCAACACGTCGCGCACCAGGCCGGGTTTCGGCCGCACCGGCCACTGGTCACTGTCGCCCCGGGTCAGCAGCAGCAGCCGGTCAATCAACTGGTTCATGCGCCGGATTTCCTCCAGCATGCTGCCGACGGCGTCGTAGAGGATGGCCGGGTTGCGGTCGCGCAAGGCGACTTCGCCCACGGCGCGCATGGCCGTCAGCGGCGTGCGCAGCTCGTGCGAGACATCCGCCGCCAGCCGGTCCAATTCCACAAACGACCCCTCCAGCCGTTGGAGCAATTCATTCAAGAAGGTCTCGAGTTCACCCACTTCATCGTGCGGGTTGGTCACGGCAATTTGCTTGGGTCCGAGCCGGGTGGAAAGGCGCCGGGTAAGCTCAATCGTTTCCCGCACCGGCGCCAGCGCGAGGGTGGCCAGGCCATAGCCCAGTGCGAAAAACATGCCGGTCACGAGCAGGCCCACGGCCAATAGGGCCAGACTATTGGGATGGTCAGCCGGTTTCCCCAGCCCCAGGCCGGACGCCACGGCCGCGCCGCCGACCAGGATCAGGTCGCCCGCGAGCGCAGACAACAGCGCCAGCCACACGCGCCGCGCCTGTTGCTGCCACCGAGCTTTCATGCGCGCGCCTCTTCCCGCAACACAAAGCCCACCCCGCGCATGGTGTGGACCAGCTTCACCGCCTGGCCATCATCCAGTTTCCGGCGCAGGTGGGCCACGTGCACATCAATGACATTATCAAGCGGCGTCACCCGGTTGGTCTCCGCCCAGACCTCTTTCGCCAGCATTTCGCGGGTCACAACCTGGCCGGGGTGCCGCAGCAGATAAGCCAGCAGATCAAATTCACGCGGCGTCAGTTCAATCACCTTGCCGCTCCGCCAAACGCGGCGCGTTTCCAAATCCACCACCAGATCCGCGACGGTCTTCCGCAGCGGCTCGACCGGCGTCACCCGGCGCAACAGGGTGCGGATGCGCGCCACCAGTTCGGCAAAGGCAAACGGCTTGACCAAGTAATCATCCGCGCCGCTTTCCAGGCCCAGCACCCGGTCTTCCACCGCATCGCGGGCGGTCAGCAGCAGCACCGGCGTGTTGGTTCCCCGCGCACGCAGGGTTTTCAGAATTTCAATACCGTCATGGCCGGGCAGCATCCAATCGAGCAATAACAGGTCGAATTTTTCTGAATTCAGAAGAAAAAAACCCGTTTCGCCCGTGGATGCCACGGCGGCGGAAAAGCCTTCGCTCTCCAGGCCGGCCTTCAGGGCACCGGACGTTTTCTCGTCATCCTCAACAATCAACAGGCGCATAGTCCCAACGAAAGAATCCTCCCGGGAGCATACCATCGGGGAGGTGTGGCGGACGAGTGAAGATTTCCTGGGCGTTCCTTCACCGCGCCCGCACCGGAAATGCCGCCTTGAAATATCCGCCGAACTGGAGCCAATGGCACAGGTAAATGGCTGACAACCACTTAACCACTACCCCCCTTGCCGGAGCGGATGACGGATGAAATGACGTGGCAAGCCAGCGTACGCCCCGTGATGGAAATGATGCCTGCTGCCTGCCCGAAGGTGGGCTGTGAACCAGCCCGTTGATCGCTCTCTCAGATGGTGCCGACGGAGGGAATCGAACCCACACATCCTCACGGATACCAGATTTTGAGTCTGGCGCGTCTGCCAATTCCGCCACATCGGCCACCAGTGACAAGAA
>CAYTJG010000100.1:0-15561 GCA_964437865.1 uncultured Bifidobacteriaceae bacterium
AATCCGATGTCGCTCCGCGACCCCTCCCTTTACCCATTACAAACGTCGAGGAACCGAAAAAGGCAAATGAAGCCCCCCAACCAATTCACGCAGCCATCTGTCATCGCTGCTGGTGATTCCGCTGCGCGGCTCCGGCCGCTTTCGGCGTTGGCTCGGCTCTTGGTCTTTAAGCGGCAATGATATGCCCATCGTCATTTCGAACCAATTTATTGCGAGCGTCCTAGAGGATTTCGTGGATCGTTATCCGCATTTGAGTTGCTATGTTCCACAGGTTGTAGATGATGACGGTGATATTTGGATTGCTTGCGGCCAGCTCCCCTGCCTGCCACGTTTGAGGTCGCCGCTTACATTTGGGATCAGCCATGATTGCATTACAGTTGCATTTGACGGCCGGACTCGTCCGATAATGGTGCGACCACCACACAAGGACGCAGACACGGCACGCAAAGAGGCATTTGACGATTTTGACAATTTACTCACAGAGCGTTATGTGGCATTTTCGTGGTTTGGCGGCGATTACGATGGCATTGATTGGATTTCCAAGGAGTTTGTGGATGCAAGGGTCAAAGAACGAGCAAAGATCACGAAAGTATGTGGCATAAAAAGGTGGGGTGTGAAGGTACGCTCGTGGTCAGGAAAGTATGATTATGACTATGTCTCCTGACAATGTTCTGGAGGAATCGGCCCATGAAATGAGTAGTTTCGCTAAGCGATCAACGTCACGGTAGGACATTAGGGACCGAGTTCGTCCGATGGAGCGTCGGACATCCATCATTCCACCGGCTAGTCGCTTGTCAGCTATCCTGAATGATGAATGAGAGGCCTAACCTTTCGCCGGAACAGTCCGCCGCTGCCGCTTGCCGTTCCGCTGTCGCGGTCCACGCCGGGAATCGGCGGCTGCTCGCCTCATGGTCGTTAGACAGCATACACATTTATGAAAATACGAACACTGCTCACATCGTTGGCTCTCATACTGGTTGTCACCAATTGCGCCACAACACCAAAGCAGAACAGTGCCGATGCACCGCCGAAGCACGCAAAGAGAGTTCAGGTCGCAATCTATGACTCGACCACGCGACCTGCAACGGCTCACTTGGATGTTTATGACACGAAGCCGCCAGAGAGACCCTACAAAGTTATCGCGCTCTTGACCTGTGAAGGAGCTCCCAAAGAAGAAGCAGCGATGACCACGGCGATTTTCTACCGAGCGCAAATGATGGGTGCGGACGCGGTGATGAGCGCGAACACCTCATTTACTCAAGAGGGCGGCGGGTTTATTATCGGCCCTCGCGGTGGCTTTGGCGGCGGAAGCAGCACTCGGTGCGTTTTCCGAGCCAGAGCGATTGTTTATACAGACAAGTGAAAGGGTCCTAGAATCTTGGTACTCGATCATATTTTAACGCGCAGACTCCCATTTTCACCAAGGGAGCTTCGTCGCTGCGCGCACTCTGATTGCGCGGCTCGCATGGCTGTAGAGGCCCATGTCCCACGGCGCGCTCACATGGAGCCTCACGATGCCCTGTTCCCGCCACCGCCGTCACATTCCGTGGTTCCGCGACGCTAAATGGGCAAATGCCTCGCCCTACAATTGCTTTCCAGCCCAACCCCTTCACCAATCAAAATCAGATTTACACTTTTCCCAGGACCCTTCCACATTGGCAGACGCTGGCTGGCCTGGCAACCGGGGGTGATCAGTGTCCGATCGGAGAAGTTCCTTCCCGACTCTATTGCGTCGCGGTTTTCAGCCGGTAAAAGCGCGCAGGGCATCGGGCAGGAACCAGATCGACGAACTGGAAGGATCCGTTCGGATCAACCGCCCAATTGGTAAGGTCAAACCAAGTCAACAAGTTCGTAGAGGCCTGCAAGGTGAAGCATTGGTTGGACGACAACAGACCAAACATCTGCAATTGGCAATTCGTCAGTCCTTGGATTGCCAATCCGGTGAAAAACGGAAGGTATTGATATTCAAAGGCGCCAATGTCCACGCCCCGGCCCTGCGGGCGAGGCACGCCCCGCTGGTCGGTTGCGGGTGCGCCGCCGGATGTGCCAGCATCCATGGCTGGGCTGCCCGGCAGCAGCGCCATCGTCAACGTAGGTCCACCGTTGTTGGTTAAAGGCCCCAGTTTTGGGTCGGCGAAGGTGTCCTGGCCAAGAGGAGTGGTGAAAGCAATTAAGGTATTTAACAGCCCACAGCCATAGGTGGCACCGAAAGCGCCACCGTTGACGCCGTTTGCGCCGCCCGGGCCAGCGGTACCGCCCGGCAGAAAGCTGGCGCCGCCTTGGGCACCCACGCCTCCGATGCCCACATTTCCGACCAGCGTGCAACTGTTCAGGCTGCAGGAACTGGTGCCGCCGACGCCCGCGCCACCGTTGCCGCCGTTCGCGCCCGAGCTACCGGTCACGGATGGCGCACCGCTGCCGCCCCGGCCGCCGTTGCCGCCCGTGCCGGTGTTGAAGGCGATCGTGCAGTTGATAAGGCTCGCTCTTCTGCTGGCACACACCGCCCCACCGACGGCCGACCCACCGTTGGCGCCGGCGGCACCGCTGCCGCCTGTGTCCAGAGTGCTTTGCCGTCCGTCTGCTCCGCTGCCTCCGCTCGCACCGGCGACGGCATTACTGAAGAACGTACTGGACGAGACGGATAACCAGCCTCCGCTGGCAATCGCGCCTCCGCTCGCCGAACCGCCCGCCCCGCCGGGAAAGCCGTTCTGGTTGTTGGGGTCCGAAACATCCCCGCCCGACCCGCCGGTCCCGCCGCCCGCGTAATTGTCAGAGAAGGTGGAGCGCGTAATGGTCAAAGTACCGCCGTTGTTGATCGCCCCGCCCGAAGCCCAGGCGCCTGGCATTCCAGTGGGGTCACCAAACGAAGAGCCACCCGACGCGGAGTTGCCGGTAAAAGTACACAGGTCTAACGTCAGCGTGCCTTCATTGTCGATGGCACCACCAAAGCCCGGGTCGCCCGTGCCATACATGGATAGCCAGTATGAATCGCCTCCGGCAGCCGTGTTGCCGGCCAACGTGCAGGCGCTGAGGTTTATCTGGCCCTGATTGTAAATGGCGCCGCCGGAGGCGAAGAAGTGTAAAGTCTGGAACATGCTGACCTGCTCACTCGTCGCTGCTGAGTTATTCGTGAAGCCGCATTGGTCGGCCATCACCGTCCCCCCGGCGTTGAAGATAGCCCCGCCGCTGCCGGGCAAGAACTGGTTGCTGAAGCTGGCGCTGTAATTGGGGAAGGCGGTATTCACGCTGAAGGCGACTCTTTCCAGGCTTACGAATCCGCCCAGATTCAGGATGGCCGAGCCGTACGGGCTGTAGCCATTTGCGAGGGACAGGTTAGTCAACGCGAAATGGGTGTTCATGTTCACCACGAACAAACGTACAGCGTCACCCCCGCTGAGGGTGATTTGATGGCCGCTGCCATCCAGCACGATATCTAATCCATTTGAAATTGTGTTGGCCAGGGTAATCGTGCCGTCGCAGGCAAAGGTGACGGTGCCACCACCGGCCATGGCTGCGCGCAAGTTGATTTCCGTGCAACTGGTTACGATGCCGCCGGACCAAACCGGCTCAGGCATGGCCACAAGCACGCCGGCAAGTATGATCGGTAAGGCTGCGGACGGAGTAAAAAGCCAACTGCGTCCGCCCGCATAAAGACCATTGGGCGACTTCATGGAACTCCTCTTGAACAAGCGACCATAGCGCAAGAAACAGCGCAGCACAACGGGCCACGATCAAGTATAAGTCGTAATTCAGAAACAAATAAGACTCATCCATTACTCACCTAAATCCTCTCCGCCGGGGCGAGGACTTTTACGTGGCACGCGTTCTGGTTGGCGGAGGCCGTTCGCACGATACCGCCGCAAGTATTTTCAACGACGCCGAAACAACTTCTTCCTCTCCTCGGGGGTGAGGGCGGGCGTTCCACTGACTTGTTTCCGTTTTGTTTGCTGCATTTTGCACTCCGCCCTCCGCCCTCGATTGGCTTGCGTGTTGCGCTTGTTTCTTCCCCGCGCATCTTGCATGCTTGTGGTTTCGCAATGCCTGAGCTTGCACCCAATCCGCAACTGCTCCGCTCGCTGGGGAAACTCGCGCGCGGGCTCTCGGCTCTTTTTTGGGGGCTGCCCGCCTCGCTGCTGGTGGCCGCGGACACCGCCCGCACGGACTGGCTCAAGCCATTGGGCATTCTCCCCTTGCTGGCCATCAATGTCCTGCTGCTCTATGGGCTGTGGCAAATGGGCGAATTCCAGAAACAGGAGCGCCCCTGGCGCCTGGCCCTGGACCGGGCGAAACTGCTGGCCCTGGTGAATTTGGGCCTCAGTCCCTTCGTTTACTGGCACAGCCGCATGCCCGGCGAGGCCTTCTTCACCTTCGCCCTGTTCCTCCTGGGATTGTCCGGCGTGGTGTTTGTCTTTGACCTGAACCTCGTGTTGAAACGGCTCGCCGCCATGCTGCCCGATGAGACCCTGCGCCAGGAGACCCGGCAATTCACCGCCCTGAACCGCTGGCTGCTGGTCTTTCTTTTGTTTTTCGCCATGGTCTTTTTGTGGCTCAGCAACCTGCCGCACGATAGTCTGCCGCTGGGTTTCCTCTCCAAATGGGCCGGCCACCTGGGCGCCCTGTTGCTCATTTTCTTCATCCTCCTGCCCCTGGCCATGACCATGACGCTGATCTGGAAGACCAAGGAAGTCATTCTGGACGCCGTCTTTGGATCGCGGCACTGACCGATTGGTTTTCGTTTGCTCCGATGGGATAATTGTTCCAGCATCGCCCGACACATGCTTATGAAAACCACGCTCATCCTGGCCGTTTGCCTCAGCTCCCTCCTGCTGGCGCGCGCTGAAGTGCAGCCGCCCGTACCCCTCTGGCCCAACGGCGCCCCCGGCGCACTGGGCACCAACGACGACGACATTCCGACAGTCACCGCCTACCTGCCCGAGGGCACCAACGCCACCGGCGCGGCCCTGGTGATCTGCCCGGGCGGCGGGTATGGCATGCTGGCCCCCCATGAAGGCAACGACTACGCGCTCTGGCTCAACCAGCATGGCGTCACCTCGTTCGTTTTGACCTACCGCCTGGGCAGTCACGGCTACCGCCACCCGGCCATGCTCAACGACGCCGCCCGCGCCGTGCGTTGGGTGCGCGCCCACGCGCAGGATTTCAAGGTGGATGCCCACCGGGTGGGCATCATGGGCTCGTCCGCCGGCGGCCATCTGGCTTCCACCCTGCTCACGCATTTCGACGCCGGCGAGGCCGGCGCCGCTGATCCCATCGACCGGGAGAGTTCCCGGCCCGACCTGGGCATCTTGTGCTATCCGGTGATCTCCATGGGCAAATTCACGCACCAGGGTTCACGCGATAATCTGCTGGGAACGAACGCGCCGGCGGAGCTGGTGGAGGCGCTGTCCAACGAGCTGCAGGTCACCACCAATACCCCGCCCTGTTTCATCTGGACCATGTTTGACGACCGGGTGGTGCCGCTGGAAAACTCGCTGCTCTTCGCGGGCGCCTTGCAGAAAAACCACGTGCCCTTTGACCTCCACATCTACGACGCCGGCTGGCATGGCATGGGATTGAAAGACAAGGCCCCGTTTGCACATCCGCATCCCTGGGCGGCCGACTGCCTGTTCTGGCTGCAAGAACACAAGTTTGCGAATTGAGGAAAACAAAACGCCCGGCCGGAGGCATCCGGCCGGGCGTTTGCAAATCAGGCTCGATCAGCCAATGCCGACGCGCTTGCCCGCCTTGCGGGCATTGTACTGCTCCTTGATCCACTTGTAGGTGGCCGCCAGCCCCTTGTCCAGCGTGGTGGAGGGTTCCCATTTCAGCACCTGCTGAATGAAAGTATTGTCCGAATTGCGGCCCGCCACACCCTTGGGCGCGTTCAGATCATAATTCCGGTTCAATTTGACCCCGGCGATTTTCTCGATCTTGGAGAGCAGTTCATTGATGGAGACCAACTCGCTCGAACCCAGATTGATGGGCGTGGCGATCAGCTCGTCGCAATGCGTGATCATGTCGATACCCTTCACGCAATCATCGATGTACATGAAACTGCGCGTCTGGGAACCATCGCCCCAGATGGTGATGTTCTTGTTGCCGGTATCGATCGCCTCGATGACTTTGCGCGACAGGGCGGCCGGGGCCTTTTCGCGGCCGCCATCCCACGTGCCGTTGGGTCCGTAAACATTGTGAAAGCGCGCGATGGCCGTCTTCATGCCGCGCTCCACCCAGTATTCCTGGCAGAACATTTCCGAGACCAGTTTTTCCCAGCCGTAACCACGCTCAGCCATGGCCGGATAAGCATCGGATTCCTTGAGGGCGCGCACCTTGGGGTCCTTCTGCAGCAGCGTGTTGTAGGCGCAGGCGGAGGAGGAGTAGAAATAGCGGCGCGTGCCGGCCCGGTAAGCGGCCTCAACCATGTGGGTGTTGATGAGAATCGACCGGAGGCATTCCACCCGAAAGCGTTCGATGAAACCCATGCCGCCCATGTCCGCCGCCAGGTTGTACACTTCCACGGCGCCTTCACAAACGCGCCGGCAGTTCTCCTCGAGGCTGACATCCAGGCACAGGTTTTGGGCGCCCGGCGTATGCTGGTACCACTCGTACAGCGGCTTCTTATCCACCGTGCGGATGTTGGTGAAGCCTTTCTTGGAAAAGTACTTTGCCAGGTTACCGCCGATGAAACCACCGGCGCCGGTGATGACGATCAGGTCGTCCTTTTTTAAAGGGGCGTCCTTTTCAACTACACGTTTTGTTTGTTCCATAAATAGTTGTTGCTTGCTGCGGTGGGCGTCAGCGACGCCGGTTTTCGAGTTCAGTTTGATTCTAGTCTTCGAGGCGCGTTTGGAAAGTTAGAAACTCAAATACGTGTACTCCTTGAGCCCGTGCTCGTACTCATCCAGCAACCGCATCGCCTCGCTCGGCTTCATGCGGTCGGTCTTGATGGCCTCATCCATCTGTGCCTTCATGCGGCGCTTGAGTTCGTTTTCATCATATTGCACATCCGCCAGCGACTGCATGATGGTGGCGCCCTCGATGATTTCCTCGATGTAATAGCCGGCCGGTTCGTCCGGTTCCAAAAAGACGTGCACTTCGTTCACGCGGCCGAAGAGGTTGTGCAGGTCGCCCATGATGTCCTGGTAGGCCCCCATGAGGAAAAACCCGAGGTAATAGGGATCCAGCACCCCATTGCCGTTCATGTGCAAGGCATGCAGCGTGAGCGTGTCGCGCACGTCGCGCAGGTCGATGAACTTGTTGACCTGCCCGTCGGAGTCGCAGGTGATGTCCACCAGCGTGGCCTCGCGCGTGGGCCGTTCGTTCAGGCGCGACACCGGCATGATGGGAAACAACTGGCCGAGCGCCCAGTGGTCCAGCAGCGACTGGAAGACGGAGAAATTGCAGAGGTATTGATCGCCCAAGCTGTCCTCGAGCTGGCGGATTTCCTCCGGGATGTAGGGCTGACCGCGAAAGCTGTCCGCCACGGCGCGGCTGATTTGCCAATACAGCTCCTCGATCTTGGCCTTCACCAGCAGATCCAGCATGCCCAGGGTGAACATATGCTGCGCGTCCTCGCGGCGTTCCTGCGCATCGTGATACGCCTCCAATTTGTTCAACTTGCCCAGATTCTTCTGGATGTCCAGCAACTCCTGGACGAGCGGATGCTCGTGATCGCCGAATTTCAGCAAATCATCCGGCCGGCTCTTTTCGATGGTGCCAAATACTTCCACGATGAGGACGCTGTGGTGGGCCACGATCGCGCGGCCGCTTTCGCTGACAATATCCGGGTGCGGCACGTTTTCGGCGTTGCACACGTCGCCAATGTAGTACACGACGTCGTTGGTGTATTCCTGGAGGGTGTAATTCGTGGAGCTGTCAAATGCCGTGCGGCTGCCGTCGTAATCCACCCCCAGCCCGCCGCCCACATCGAGGTATTGGATGGCAAAGCCCATCTTCTGCAGTTTGGCATATAGCCGCGCGCCCTCCTGCACCGCCTTCTTCACCGTGAGAATATCCGGCACCTGCGAGCCGATGTGGAAATGGACCAGTTTCAGGCAATGGCCCAGCGCTTCGGCGCGGAGCATTTCGGTGGCCGCGAGAATCTCCGAGGTGCTGAGGCCAAACTTGGCATTTTCGCCGCCGCTTTCGGCCCAGCGGCCCGCGCCCTTGCTCAACAGCCGCGCCCGAATGCCCAGAATGGGCTCCACCCCCACCGTTTTGGAAATGGCGATGATCTGCCGCAGCTCCTCCAGCTTCTCCACCACCAGGATCACCCGCTTGCCGAGCTTCAGGCCGAGCAGCGCCATGCGGATGAATTCGGCGTCCTTGTAGCCGTTGCAGATGATCATGCAACCCTGGTGGCTTTGCAGCGCGAGGCCTGCAAACAGCTCCGGCTTGCTGCCCACCTCCAGGCCGAAATCGTACGGCTTGCCCGCGTCCAGAATCTCCTCCACCACCTCGCGCAACTGGTTGACCTTGATGGGAAAGACCCCGCGATATTGCCCCTGGTAATTGAACTCGGCGATGGAACTGCGGAAGGCAAGGTTGATGGCCTCCACGCGGTGCCGCAAAATATCCTGAAACCGGATCAGCAGCGGGAACTTCAGCCCGCGGCTTTTCGCCTCTTCGATGATGTCCGAGAGTTCCACGGTGGCGCCCGCCTCTTGCAGAGGAAACGCGACCACGTGGCCGGCATCGTTGATGTCAAAATACTTCGCGCCCCAGCGCTGGATGTTGTAAAGCGCGCGCGCCGCGTCAATGTTCCAGGGCGGCGTTGCGTCAGTCGGACTGTTCATCAGGATGATTCAGACCTGCGCATTATGAAAAGCCGGGCGCAGAAATCAACAAGCACATTGAAATATTTTTGTGTCATTTTGATGGCGGCCGGCGGCGCGCCGCCCCCCGACGCAACAGCCGCAGGGCGTTGCCAATGACGATCAGATCGGAACCGCCCATGGCCGCCGCGCAAAAAACCGGGCTGATAAAGCCCAGCGCCGCCAGCGGCACGCCGAGCGCGTTGTAAAAAAAGGCCCAGAACAGGTTCTGCCGGATGACGCGCAAGGTCGCCCGCGCCAACGCCAGCGCCTCCGGCACCGCTTCGATATCGGATTGCAGCAGGATGATATCCGCCGCCTCGCGCGCCACGTCGCTGGCCCGGCACACGGCGATGCCCAGATCCGCCTGCGTGAGCGCCGGCGCGTCGTTGATGCCATCGCCCACGAACGCCACGCGCTCGCCCCGCGCCTGCAACTGCTTCACAAAATCCGCCTTCTGCTCCGGACGCACCCCGGCAAAAACATTTTCCGCGGCAATGCCCACCCGGCCGGCGATGGCCGCGGCGGTGGCCGCCTGGTCGCCCGTGAGCAAATAGGCCTTGAGCCCCTGGCGCTGGAGCTGGCTCACCACGGTCGCCGCGTTCTTCCGCGGCAAATCCCGCAGCGCAAAAATTCCCGCCAAAGAATTGTCGATGGCCAGGCCCACCAAGGTGGCTCCCGCCGCCCGCCACTGCTCCACCGCCGGCGCCGCGTCCGGAATTTCCACGCCTCCGTTCTTCAGCCACGGCAGCGAACCCAGTTGGGCCAACCGCTCCTCCGCGCCGGCCGGCCGCCACTGGGCCTGCACCCCCAACCCGGCCAGCTCGCGCCAATCCGCCAACGGCAGTTCCGCCTGGCTCACGGCCGCCAGCACCCGGCTCGTCGGATGGCTGGACGGTGCGGCCAGCGCCCCCGCCAGCGCTTGCACTTGGTCCATGGATTCCCGGGTTCCGGCCGGCGTCCAAGTGCCCGCCAGCGCCAGTTCACCGGTGGTCAAGGTGCCCGTCTTGTCAAAAATCACGGCGGTAATCAGGCCCGCCTTCTCCAGCGCCACGCCATCGCGGATTAATATTCCCCGCCGCGCAGCCGCATTGGCGCTGGCCATGATGGCCGCCGGCGTGGCCAACCCCATCGCACAGGGGCACGCCACAATCAGCACCGCCGCCGCCACCATGAATCCGGCCGCCACGCCCTCCGGCAGGTGGCTGTGCCACAAAAATTGCGCCAGCCACGCGTGCACGTGCCCCGCGGACACCGGCGCGCCTCCCCACCAGATTCCCGCCGCCAGCGCCACCACCACAATGATCGGCACAAACACGCTGCTGATGCGGTCGCCCAGGCGCTGAATTTCCGCGCGGCTGGACTGCGCCCGCTGGACCGCGGCGACGATGTGCGCCAGCGCCGTGGCCTCGCCCGTGGCGGTCACGCGCAAGACGAGGCGGCCGTTCAAATTCATCGTGCCGGCAAATAACTCGCTCCCGGCTTTTTTATCCACCGGCGCCGATTCGCCGGTCAGCATCGCCTCGTTCACCGCCGACTCGCCTGCCAAAACGACGCCATCCACCGGCACCCGGTCGCCGGGACGCAACGCGACGCGGTCGCCAATTTTCAAATCCGACACCGGCACTTCAGTCTCACTGGGCGGTGGCTCGTGGCTGGTGGTTGCTGGGGAAAACGCCAACGATTTGAGGTCCAACGGCCCATTGCCCGCGGCCAGTGGGCCGGTCGGCTTCGAAGCCGCCGGGGTGGCGGCCAGCGTGAATCCAAGCAACGGCGGCGGGGTGGCTGTCGGGCGCGCTGGCAGGGGAGGCAGCCGGCGCGCAGTGGGTGGCGCGAGATTCAGCAGCGACTTCAACGCCGCGCCGGCCCGGTTACTCACGCGCGCCTCGAGCCAATGACCGAAACTGACCAGGGTGATGATGGCGGCGGCTTCCAGGAAATAGAGATGTCCGCCCCCGCCAGCCAGCAACGCCCAAGTGCTGTAACCAAAGGCGGTGGTGGACCCCAGCGCCACCAGCGTGTCCATGTTCGATTGCCCGACCTTGAGCTGCCGCCACGCCCCGGAGTAGAACTGCGCGCCGCCATAGATTTGCACGCCCCCCGCCAGTACGAACGCCAGCCAGCGGAACCACGGCACCTGGCCCCAACCCAAAATCCATTCCCCGACCAGCAATACGCCGGTCACACTCAGACCAAGCATCAAATTCCATTGCCAGCGACTTTGCCTCGGTCCGGTCGCACCGGCTTCGGTTGGCGCCAACTCCCGGGCCTCATAACCGGCCTTGGCCACCGCCGCGAGCAACGCCGGCACGCTCTGCTCGGCGGGGGAAGTCCAGTGGACGGTGGCGCGGCGCTGTTCGAGGGAAACCAGCGCACTCCGCACGTGGGGCACGCCCTGGATGGCTTCCGTGACGTGACGCGCGCAGTTGTTACAGGTCATGCCGCTGACCCGCAGTTCCGTTATGGCCGAGGCCGACATTTTTGCATCAACAGCATGCCATCATCCGCCGGGTTAGTCGAATTGCATTTCGATGCCCTCTCCTCCGGGGCGAGGACTTTCACGTGGCATGCGTTCGGGTTTGCGAAGGCCGTTCGCGCGATACCGCCGCAGGTAATTTCTTCAGCGCGTACCAATTATTCTGGCCGTTCCCACCGACTTCGTGCACCGTAACTGTTCATGCCGCTGTGGCCTTCATCTCGAAGTTTGCCCGTTCTCTTTCTCGTGGCATTGTTCGCCGGCACAGCCGCTGCCGGCACGATTCGCGTGGCCACTTACAATGTGGAAACCTATCTGGACCAGCCCACCGAATCACGCCCCCGCGAAAAAAACGTCGAGGCCCGCGCCAAGGTACGCGAAAGCATCCGCGCGGCGCATCCGGATGTGCTGGCGCTCGAAGAAATGGGGGAAACGAATGCCCTATTGGAACTCCGCGCCGCCTTGCAAGCGGAGGGCGAGGATTTTGCATATTGGGAACACGTGCAGGCGTTCGACACCAATATTCACGTGGCCATCTTGAGCAAGCTGCCCATCGTGGCGCGCCGCCCGCACACCAACGATTTTTTCCTGCTCGACGGCCGGCGATTCCAAGTCAAGCGCGGCTTCGCCGAGTTGGATCTCCAAGCCGGCACGAATTTCACGTTTACGCTCATCGCGGCCCATTTAAAATCGCGCCTGGTCACGCCCGAGGCCGATGAAGCCGAGGAACGCCTCGGCGAAGCACGCGTCCTGCGTGGTCTCATTGACGCCCGGCTGGCCCGGGAACCGAATGCGAAATTAATCGTGCTGGGCGATTTCAACGATCATCCGGACGCCGACCCCGTGAAGGAGATCATCGGCCGCGGCAAGACCAAGCTCATCGACACGCGCCCCATCGAGCACAACGGCGACACTGCCCGCGCCGAGCCGCCCTACTTTGAGCCCCGCGACATTGCCTGGACGTACTTCTACGGGAAAACCGACAGTTACGAGCGCATCGATTACATTCTCATCAGCAATGGGCTTTTGAAGCAGTGGGTGAAGCAAGATACCGGCATCCCGTTTGTTCCGAATTGGGGACTTGGTTCGGACCACCGGCCGATTGTGGCGGAGTTTGAAACCCAAAATTAGGTTTAGAGAATTTTTGACCAGCGGTGGGGCGCGTCTCTCCGAGAGCGCCGCGAGCGTAGCGTGGTGGCTCGCAGGCCTTGGCGATCACGACCGAACAGCGGTGTCTATGACGCGTAGCGTCTCGGGCAGAGCGTGATTTCAGGGCGGCGCGTTGGGTTAGCTTGAGCGCGGCGGTTGGTAAGCGCGGCGCGCGCGGAGCGACGCGCCCTACCGACCCTGGCACGCATGTGGGGTTGCCGGCCATTGCCATTTCCCCGGCGATAGAATTTCCTCACGGCTGCAAGCCGGCCTGTTTCAACAGCGCTTTGAAGCGCGGATCGGAGCGCAAGGGGTCAAAGGCGGGATCCACCTTGAGAAATTGCGCGGGATAATCCTGCGATTCCACGGACTGCCCCAGCCATTTCAAAATTTCTTCGTGGCTGCCGCCGAGTCCCAGACTGGGATAGGCCCGCAAACCCGGCGAAACGTAGTTGGTCGTACTCACCTCTCCGAGCTTTTGCAAGATCTGCTCCGCCCGGGCGCGGTCGCCGGCCACGGCGCAAGCATACCCGAGCGGCGCTTCAAAAAACGGCTCCGGTTCCAGTTGGCAGGCCCGGTCAAATTCCGCAACCGCCCCGGTCTTGTCGCCGCTCCACAACAAGCTCCACCCCAGCGCCCAGTGGCCCAGGGAAGTGCGCGAATCCAGGTCCAGCGCCTTACGACTTTGTATGACCGCCTCGTCATATCGCCGGGCAAACAGCAGCCACCAACCGAGGTCGGCATTGATCAGCGGTGAGAGCGGCTCCAGCTCCACGGCGCGCCGCGACTGGGCAATGGCTTCCGGATGCCGCCCCAAACAGGTGAGCAGGAAGGCATACTGGTCATAGGCCACGGCCATGTTCGGGTCCATTTCAATGGCCCGCTTGATCTCCTGCTCGCCGGCCGGCCATTCAAATGAACTGGCCAGGGCCAGTCCCAGGGAGAAATGGGCCTCGGCCAAGTCCGGATCAATGGCCAGCGCCCTCCGCGCCAACTCCTTTTCCCGGTCCCAGCCGGCCTTGCCGGGCATCAGAATGCCCGAAGTGAAACCGTAGGTGTCCGCCAGCGCGCAATAAGCCAGCGCGAAATTCGTGTCCCGCTGAATGGCCTGTTCAAAAAAAGGCCGGGCCGCGGTGAAACCCGACAAGCTGCCTTCAGCAAAATGATAGCGACCGAGCAGATACAAACGATCGGCTTCCGTATCGGCCGTCGGCGTTTTGCGCAGCGCCCGCGATTCCTCGACGCCCAGTTTGACCGCCAGGGTTTGCACCACCTGTTGCGCGACATTCGTCTGAAAAGACAGAATTTCCTCCATGCTGCCTGGATAATCCCCAGACCAAAGCAGGGAGCTATCCGCGACGTTGATGAGCTGGGCGGTGACCCGCAGTTGGTCGCCCACCCGGCGCACGCTGCCTTCCAACACCGTGGCCACATGCAATTGTTCGCCCACCTGGCGGTAGATATCAGTGCCGGTGCGGCCTTTGAAGGCAAACGACGAGGCGCGCCCCGGCACGCGCAAGTTCTTTACCCGGGCGAGCACGTTGAGCAATTCCTCGGTCATGCCGTCACAAAGGTACTCATCGTCCTTATCAGGGCTCAGATTGATGAAAGGCAGCACGGCCACGGACTTCTGATCCGGCGCGGCAATCCCCGGGGCCGTTACGGGTTGCTTGCCGCCCCCCAGCCCATGAACGAGAAGCCAGGCGCCAAAGACCAGCAAGCCCAACCCGCCCGCCCAATACGCCCAGACCGGTGGCCGGCGCGGAGCGGAGCGCGCGGCGGGCGGCTGACTGCCGGGCGGCGGCGCCGGTTCCCACGGCAGCACCACCCGATACACATCCATCGGCACCTCGATGTGCTTCAGCTTGGGTGAGTCCAGTTTGACCAAGCGAAAATCAACCTTGTTCCGTACCTGCGCAAAAACCGTGTCCGAAATGCAAATGCCACCGCCAATCGCCAGCGGCTCAATGCGCGCCGCCACGTTGACGCCGTCGCCATACAAATCATTTTCCCGGCGCACCGCCTCCCCCACATGCAGGCCGATGCGCACCCGCAGGTGACGGCCGGGGGGTTGGTCGCGATTAAAGGCCGCCAGACACCGCTGGATCTCCACCGCACAGTGGGTGGCCTGCAACGCACTGGGAAACTCGGCCAGGAAACCATCACCCGTGCTCTTGATTTCGCGGCCGTTGAAGGCGGGAAACTGCACCCGCAGCAAGCGCTGGCTTTCCGCCAGCAACTCGAGCGCGAGCGCCTCATCGCGCTGGGCCAGCGCGCTGAAACCCACCAAGTCGGTAAACATGATGGCGGCCAGCACGCGATTTTCTGGAGTTTGGGCGGACATTCGAATCAGGGCGGCGAAAAACTGCAAACGATCAGCACGCCAATAAGGAGTGACGGCGCGTTCCACCGGCCCCACCTCAGGTTGAACCGCTGCGGACGCCAACTCAAGATCGGAAACACGGGATCGCCCCGGTGAGGCTCCGCGGGCGGGAGCGGAAGGTAGCCCGACCGTCCATGGTCCGGCGGCACGAGCTAGGCAATGGACGCTCCCTCCATAATGGGGCGGATGATTTTGCTAACCGGCCGGTTTTCTCCTGGTTTGAGGGTTGCAACTTCTGCTTTCTCCGTCCCAGCCGTTCGAAAGCCCCCCGCAGCGCCACAAAAATGCCGGCGCAAACTACACGGCCCAGCCGTTACAAATCTGGTCCAAGGCCGCCGGCAACGAGGGATTGTCTTGCCAGGCCAGTTGGACGAACTGATTCAGCTTTTCGTCGTTGAAGTTCTGCCACGAGCAAGGCGGAGGAGCAGCCCAAAAGCACCGCCGACAGCCAGCAGCACAGTCGTCCCGGGTTCCGGGGCGCCCACGAGAATGTCTGGCATGCCAGTCAATGCAACAGCCGGGTAGAAACCACCGCCGGAGGCATTGGCAAAGACTCCGGTCTCGCCACAATAATCACCAGCCGCCATGGCCTCGGCATAGTTGGCATATGTGTTGCCTTCCCAGACATATAGCTCCAGATAGACGGTCGCCTCAGCCACGCTGCCGGGAACGGCCACCCCGGAGGTCGCTTCATAAAAACAGCCATAATTGAGGTTATCGCCCACGATCTGGCTGCCGGTGCA
>CAYTJG010000100.1:15661-18647 GCA_964437865.1 uncultured Bifidobacteriaceae bacterium
GACCCGCCGGCCCCTTCATAAACACCGGTATTATCGTAGTTATTAAGAGCGATTGTGCCCTGACCATAAGAGGCAGCGGTGAGCGTGGTCGCGAGCGCGAGAACCATTAGTGGTTTCATTTTCCCAGTAGTTTTATCCATATCGTATTTCCTTCCCAAGATCACAAGATTCCAGCGAAATGACCCTCACATATCCTTACCACTCCTTTCGAGCTTTTCAACCATAAAAAACGCACCTGAACCCTTTCCCAGCCGATGCGCTGTCAGAATATGCAAACTGCCTTCTCAGGACAGCAAAGTCGCTATGCTACTCAAACCATCCTCGCCCCGCCGATCCGGCAGATTTCCTGCATTTTCAGAGGGTCTTGGCCCCAGCCGAAGTTGGCACAATTCACGCTCATAACAACTGGTGGGGGATATTAAGATGATTTCATCGACTAATAGTGACAATGTCACCCGGGAGGCGCCAATCGCCGTGCTGATCGCATGGCAGGACGACGTGATTTTTCTGCCGCGGATCACCACGCGAGCGCAGATTTCAGCGTCCACCGGCAAAAGCTGGTATTGCTTCATTTCCACCGGCTTGGCCATCGCCACCGGAGGTTCCTCGGTTTGCCCTTCGGCCAAAAGCCGGATTTCGAAACCCCAACCAAGAGGTAAACACCATGAACGCAAGAACGCCGTCAACGATAACTCTCCTGAAAACTGCCTTCGGTCTTGGTATGGTGATCCTGCTGGCCAACGGCGGCTCAACCACCGCGTTGGCGAGTGAGACGGCCAGCAGCGGCCTTTCGGCGGGGCAAATTCTCCAAGCAACCAAGGACACGTATGCCTCGCTTACCAGTTACGGCGATGAGGGGCGAATCGTCGACGCCTCGGGCGGCGTGACCACGATTTTCTCCACCGTCCTGGCCCGCACGAACTTTTACCGGATCGAATGGGTCGCCCATGATGACTCGCGTAATACTTTCATGGGTGCCGGCGTTCAATCCGTCTGGTCAGCTGGCGCCGGCGATTTTTTGAATGTGGGACGCGGGGCGCGCTGGCAGCAAAATCGGGAATTTGCGCTGGCCAATGCGGCCAGTGCTGGCGGCGTATTGGTCACCACCGTTCCCATGGCGTTTTTTCAAGTCCAATGGCCCGACGCGCTGGATGATTCGGCAGCCGAATGGGTCCGGGCGGCCGATGAACGGGCTGGGGGTAACGATTGCTATGTCCTCCTCCTGGCTTCGCGAGGCCAGACGAAGACGCTGTGGATCGGCAAGCAAGACTTTCTGGTGCGCCAGGTTCAAACCGTGATCAGCTATGCAGCCATGCGTGACTCCGCTGCCAATATAAATGCCGAACTGGCCCGCAGCCTTCACGGCTTTACCTTGACGGAAACACACACCAATATCGTCGTCAACCATTCCGTAACGAGGACGGATTTCGTCCCCTCTTCCCCCATGAATACCCCCGGTGCCAGCGAGTGAACCGCCGGTTAGCCCGCACCCGTTCGGCCGGGTGCGGCGGTGATGACGCGCACCGCCTCGCGGGCGATCATCAGTTCTTCCCGGGTGTGCAGGACCAGAATGCGCCCGTGCGAATCGGCCGCCGCAATATCCACGTCCAGCTCACCCGCTTCATTGCGCGGCGGATCGAGGCGCAATCCCAAGATTTCCAGGCCTTCGCAGACCTTCGCCCGCAGGGCTGGACTGTTTTCGCCAATCCGATCGGTGAACACCAGTCCGTCCAGCCGCCCCAGCGTGACCGCCAGGCTTCCGATCGCCGAACGCACGCGGTCCGCAAACAGCTCGAACGCCAACCGTGCGCGCTCGTTTCCTTTCGCCATTGCCTTCTCAATATTGGCCAGGTCCGGGGAAATGCCGGAAATGCCCAGCAATCCCGACGCATAGTTTAAATCATGGTCGATTTGTTCCAGGGTCAGCCCGTGCTGCCGCTGCAGCGCGAGCAGGATGCCGGGATCCAATGCGCCCGGACGGCTCCCCATCATCAAACCATCCAGCGGGCTGAATCCCAAGGTGGTCGCCACGGGCCGTCCCTCCCGAACCGCGGTGGCGGAACAACCGCCGCCCAGATGGCAGATGATCAGGTTGCGGGACCCGGCGGGGCGGTTCAGCAATTCCTGCGCTCGACCGGTGCAGTAGGCCATGCTGATGCCATGAAAGCCGAACCGGCGAATGCCATATTTTTCGTAATACGCATAGGGCAGCGGATAAACATATTTTTCAGCCGGGAGTTGGGCAAAGAAGGCCGTGTCAAAGACCGCCACCTGCGGTAAGTTGGGAAACGCGCTTTGGGCGGTTTCAATGGCTTTTAACGCCGGGGGATTGTGCAACGGCGCCAGTGGGCCCAAGTCTGAAATAATCGACTTCACCCGCGCGTCAATGACCGCACTTTCGCGCAGTTGGATTCCCCCATGAACCACCCGATGGCCCACCACATCCACGGCTACCGTCGGTTCCGAGCCACGGCCCACAGCCGCCTGAAGGGCGCAAAGGGCGGCCGCCCGGTCATCCTCCGCGCTCACCGTCGTCTGTTGCCTTTCCCCACCCCGCGAAACGACGGTCAAGCGAGCCTGGTCGCGCCGGCCGCCGGCCCAGGAAATTTCGCCTTCCCGCAACGGCTCATCCCGGCCGCTTTCAAACACGGCAAATTTCACGCTCGTAGATCCGGCGTTAATCGTCAACACATTCATAAACTCAAAGCGAACATCATTAAGCGTACATTAAGCGACAAAAAAATATGCCGAAATAAAATTTGGCACCCACCACCCCCCGTATTAGGCTGGCAGCGATTTTTATTCTTATGTCCGCCCTTGTCTTCCTCCGCGGCCTTACTCCGGCCGATGACTCCTCGACGCAAACACACCCGTCCACACCGCGCGGCAGGATGTCGCGTCTGCCCGGCCTCCCGGGGGCCGCGAACTACTGTCGGCTCGGTCTGGCGTTGTTGATGGGCCTGCTCGCCTCCTCGGTCCTGGCCGG
>CAYTJG010000101.1:0-18377 GCA_964437865.1 uncultured Bifidobacteriaceae bacterium
AACGGCCGAATTGGCGTCGGAAGATTTTTGGGGAGTTGACCGCACTGGCGTCGTAATTTGTGGCCAAATAGCCATGCTTTGGTCGTAAGTTTACGCCCGAGCGGAGCGTTTTAAAATGGTTGCTGGGTGTCGGGGATTTTTGACCGCACTGCCGTCGTAAGCGAGCGAGTTGCGGTGGGTTTCCACACTGCCAGCGTGAGGCCTGGATTTTGATGAGCTGGCGGGTTTTGACCGGGCTGGCGTCGTAAGCCATCGGCTTTGGCCGCCTGGCCGCACTGGGATCGTAAGGCCGTTTTTCTGTGGTGGTGTCCGCTTTGGGCCGGACTGCCGTCGTAAGGCTACGACGGCAGTGGCCGTTGGCTACGTGCCAGTGATCTGGCGCATAGCCTCGTGGAAGGAGAGGCGGAGCACTTGGACGTGGAAGTCGATGGCGTTGCCGGCGAGGTTGCGTTCGGGCCAGCGCCAATAGCCGTCTTTGATGATGAGGCCGGGATAGGCCGGCAAGATGAAGTTGCCGGCCTCCCGTACGATGAGTTGGATTCCGCGTTTTTCGAGTAAGGGCACCAGCGAGGTCAGGCGGGCGGCGCGGATTTGTTCGCGGGTCCAGCGCGGGGCCGGGGTGGCGGCCCGCAAGGGTTTAGGCGATGGGTTGGTCACAGTCTTTCCTCCAATGGGGTTGGATGAGCACCCGGTTGACTTGTTTGAGGTCCACGATGCGGGTCTGGTCGCGGACGGCTTCGATGAGTGCGCCGAGGCACAGGTTGCGCGTGCGGCGCAACAAGCCCTCGCCGGAGCGCACGACGAGGGCCAGTGCTTCAGGCGTGAAGGTGTTGTGGCCCAGACCGGCTCGGTCGAGCTGGTCGAGGATGAACTGTTCGACGGTTTCGGGAGCCAGCCGGGGCAGGAGTGCCGAGTAAGTGATGCGGGAGCGGATTTCCTCGTTGATGGTCAGGGACAGGGACTGGAGCAAGGGCGGCTGGCCAATCAAAACCAGATTGTGCGAGCGCGGGAAGTCCTCGCACAACAGGCGGAGTTTGCGCAAACAATCGGCGGGCATGAGATGAGCGTCGTCAATGATGGGAACGAGCATTTTGCCGGCCCGGTGGACGCTGAAGGCTTGCTGGACGAGCATAAACTTGGCATCGGTTTTCCATTCGGGTACGTTGTGATCATTCTCATGAGCGATGTGACCTTGATATTGCAGGCCGTTGGTCGTGGCGAGAAGGATGCGCCGGAGGAGCTGTTGCCGATAGTGTATGAGGAATTGCGGCGGTTGGCCGCCGCGCGGATGGCTCATGAGTCCGCCGGCCACACTTTACAACCCACGGCGCTCGTGCATGAGGTCTGGCTGCGGATGGTTCGCGACGACCACCGGACCTGGAAAAACCGGGCCTATTTTTTCGCGGCGGCGGCGGAGGCGATGCGCCGAATTCTGGTGGAGCACGCCCGCCGAAAATCCGCCTTGAAACACGGCGGTGGTCTGGAGCGGTTGAACATCGACGATCTGGAACTGGCCGGGGCCACGACGGACGAAAAACTGCTCTTGGTCGATGAGGCGCTGGAGGAACTGGCGGCGGCGCATTCGGAGCGGGCACACATTGTGGTCATGAAATATTTCGGCGGCATGACCAACCAGGAGGTGGCGGAAACCCTCGGCATTAGCGCGCGCACGGTAAACCGCCACTGGCTGTGCGCCCAAGCCTGGCTGTTTGAACGGATCCAGGCTCAGCTTTAGCACTTTTTTGACGCAATTTCCACCCGCTCAGCGCATGAATAGATGAACACATGAATGATGGCGCCGCCAGCGAACGAGTGGAGGAAATATTCTGCGCCGCACTTGAAGTGACGGATCCAGAGGAGCGCGGACGCTTCCTGGATCACGCCTGTGCGGGCGATTCCCCGCTGCGCTCCGCGGTGGAAGCCATGCTGGCGGCACAAAGCAATTTCGAAAAAAACTTCAGCGTCCCCCGTCCGGCCCTGATGTCCGGCTGGCAGATCTCGCCGCCGCTGGCTGACCTGCCCGGGGATCGCGATCGAGTAGACTCAAGGCTGCCGGTGGAAGAGGAAGTGGGCCAGCGAATCGGGGCGTATAAGGTGCTCCAAAAAATTGGCGAAGGCGGTTGCGGCAGCGTTTATATGGCCGAGCAGGAACAACCGGTCCGCCGCCGGGTGGCGCTGAAAATCATCAAATTAGGGATGGATACAAAAAACGTCATCGCCCGATTCGAGGCCGAGCGGCAGGCGCTGGCGATGATGGATCATCCGAACATCGCCCGCGTGCTGGATGCCGGCGCCACCGAAACGGGCCGGCCTTTCTTCGTGATGGAATTGGTCCGCGGCGTCAAGCTCACCACCTATTGCGACGAGCACCGGCTCGCTGCCCGTCAACGGCTGGAACTATTCATTCACATTTGCCATGCCATTCAACATGCGCATCAGAAAGGAATCATCCACCGGGACATCAAGCCGTCGAATGTTTTGGTGACCCTGCATGACGGGGTGCCCGTGCCGAAAGTGATTGATTTTGGCATCGCCAAGGCGATTGAAGGCAGGTTGACCGATCAGACGCTGTTCACGGCCTACGAACAGTTTGTGGGCACGCCCGCCTACATGAGTCCTGAGCAGGCTGAAATGAGTGGGTTGGACGTGGATACACGGAGCGATATTTACAGCCTGGGCGTGCTGCTTTATGAACTTCTCACCGGCAAGACGCCCTTTGACCAGCAGGAGCTTTTGCAATCCGGCCTGGACGAAATGCGCCGCACGTTACGCGAACGCGAGCCGCACCGGCCCTCGACCAAAATTGACGGGTTGCGCGCGGAAGAGCTCACGCAAACCGCCCTCCATCGTCAGGTCGAGCCGCGCCGGTTGAAATTGCTGTTGCGGGGCGATCTGGACTGGATTGTGATGAAGGCGCTGGAAAAGGACCGCCGGCGGCGTTACCAAACGGCGAATGGCCTGGCGATGGATGTTCAGCGCTACCTCGATAATGAACCGGTGATTGCGCGGCCGCCGAGCCGGCTTTATCGCTTCCAAAAACTGGTCCGGAGGAACCAGGCCGTTTTTTGGGGGGTGGGGGCGGTGAGTCTCACGCTGCTGGCCGGGTTGGGCACCTCCAGCTGGCTGTTTGTCCGCGAAAGAGAGGCGAGCAGAAATGAAGCCCGTTTGCACGCCGAGGCTGAGGATCGGGCGGAGATCGCCCAGGCGGCGCTTTTGATCAACCGCGGCAAGCTGGAGGAGGCGGATCACTTGGTGGATAAAATCCGGATTCCGGTGACCGAACCTTCGCTGGAGGCGGCGTTTGTGTTTCGCTCGCTGGCAGACTGGAATGTCACGCAAGGCCGCTGGCGCCAGGCGGCGGACCGCTGTTTAAAAATGATCCAGGCCAACCAAGTGGACAAAGCCGACCTGACGGATGAAGCGACCCGGGATTTGCTGCGAACGGGACCGACGTTATTGATTGCGGGTTGCGTGACCAATTACCATGAGCTTGTCCAAGAGGCGATCGTCCGTTTTGCCAGCACCCGGAACCCGGTGGCTGCCGAGCAGGTGATCAAAGTCAGCCTGATTGTGCCGACGGATGCGGTTACGATTAAATCGCTGGAACCTTTGGCCAACGTTGTGGCGCAATCCATCGCCGACGAAAACTCGAAAACCAACCAGGAAGTCTATATGGTGGCCTGGCGCGCGCTGGCGCTGACCTTGTTTGAGTATCGGCGCGGTGATTATACCAATGCCATTGTCTGGGGGAAAAAATGTCTGGGATATTCGGAGTCCAGGCCAACGTGCGTCGCCATGTGCCATCTTATTCTGGCCATGGCCTTCAGCCAAATCCATCAACCAGTCGACGCCCGCTCCGAATTACTATTGGGCCGGGGACTGGTGGACCCCAAATTTCCCAACGGACTGCAAAAATGCACGGATCTGGGCAGCGAAACCGCAGGCTTATGGCATGATTGGACCATGGCCCGCGCCCTGCTTCAGGAAGCAACTGCCAGCGTCGAAAGTGCGCCCATGACGGGGCAGTGACCATCCGCTGATGGCGGTGGTGAAATGGAGGGGCTGTCCGAAGAAGCAGCCCGTTTACCCGGGTGGCTCAGGGGAATCCCGCCAACTTGCCCCTTCCCGGCAGAGAATCCCTGTCTTCTCTTGGGGCGGCAGCCGCGAACGATAATAAAAATCAGCACGGTGACGCATAATTGTCGTCGGCAGGGGGCGGCGCAACGGGCGCAAAAATAATTGTCGCAATTGGGAGGTGGTTTTTCGCAGTACTGAGTGAACCCATGAATTGTGCACACATCGCCTGGCTACTTGGCGAAACCAGCCAACGCTCCCCACTTGGACTGGTTGGCGCAACATACTCCGCAAAATTGAAAGGGCTGAAGAGGTTCTGCGTTCCCAACAAAAAGCAAAAAAACTAACCATCAAAAGAAATGAACATACCCAATAATCTACTTGGTTTTCTTCGCCAGTCGAAGGCAAGCAGCAGCAGGCGTTGGTGTTGCGCCGCCGCGGGAGTGCTGGCGCTCCTGGGGGCGGCATTCCCCGCATCGTCGGCGACGCTGGAATTAACCACCAACGAGCCGACCGTAGGTTCTGATGACGTGTATTATTTTAGCGGAGCCGACGACAAGGGCGGTGCCTGGAGCGATGAATACGACTATGTTGCCACCGGCCGGCCCACGCAGGGCCAGTACTTTACCACGCCGTCCGGTTCGGGCACCTACCTCATCACCGACATCTGGGCCCGGCACTGCGGCTATGCCGAATTTGACTCCACCAGCGGCAACGGCACTTGGTGGGATCTGGGTAGCGGCGCCGTCGACACCATCCGCGTGACGGATCCCTCAAAGCTAAACACCGCGGGTTTTGCGCTCAGTACCGAAACCTATACGGCCACGGGCACTGAAGACGCGGGCGCAGTTTGGACCGGCGGCAACAACACGGCCGGCGACGACATGTGGCTGCATTTCACCCTGCAAACGCCGATTTCCTTGAAAGCGGCTACCCAATACGGTTTTGATCTCACGGGCACCGTGAACGGCTCCGGCTGTTATTGGGAATGGCTCGGCAATGCTGCCGCCACCTTTGCCGGAGGCCAGGCCTACACCGGTCCCGGCGACAACTCGGTTGGCGATACGGAAACGACGAACTCTGGCGATCGGGTCTTTCTGGTTCATTTGACCCAAACGGTTCCGCAAGTTGCGCCGACATTCAGTTCCGCGTCCCGCTTTGCCCCGGTAGGGCAGCCGGTTCAGATTACGGTGACCATTCCACAAGTCGTCAACGCCAGCAGTGCAGCGACGTTGCAACTGGCCTGCACCAACACGAGCCTCGCGGCCTTTTCACCGGACGCGCTACTAGCCACCACCAACCTGACGTTTGCCGCGGGGGCGACCAACGTGCAATCCTTCACGGCTTACGTTCTGGGCACCGGCGTGTCCAGCATCGTCGTGGTGACCAATGCTTCGTTTAGCGCCGCCTCCGTTCAGATCGGTTCCGGCATCGCGGCTCATGAACCGTTCGATTATGATCCCAATGTCTTTGCCACGCTCGCGGGGGCCGACGGCGGCAGCGGCTTTGGCGGGGTTTGGGACGATACCAACAGCGCCAGCACGATTGGTTTGGGGCTGACCTATGGCACCAATCCCAGCGTGGCAGTCTCCAGCAACGCGGTGACCGTTTCTTCGGTTGGCCAGGTTTTCCGAGCGCTGCCCGGAGTTTACGGCGGCGCGGGCGGCGGCACCGTCTGGGTCAGCTTCCTGGTGCAAGGAGGCGGCTTGAATAACTGGGGCGGAATGTCACTCTTCCAGGGAACCAGCAGTGAGAACTTGTTCATGGGCGAAGTTCCCGGCAGTTCCGCCAACAACACTTGGGGTTTCTCTCAAGGTGGAACCTACTACATGGGTTTCTCCAACAGCATTACGCCGGGCAGCCAGACCGATTTTCTGGTGTACCGCATTGATTTTCCAACCACCAGCAGCGGGCAGGCGCGGGTGACTTTCTATGCGGACCCGCCGTTGAGCGCCACCACGCCTTACACCGCCACGGGTTCGGGTTACGTCGGCAATTTCACATTTGACACGATTCGTTTGGGCACGGGCGGCAGCGTCACCTGGGGCGAGCTTCGCCTGGGCACGGATTGGACCAACGTGGTCCAGATCGTTGGCACGCCGCAATTGCCCGGTCTGCCTACTCCGGTTCTGGCCGCCCCGGCTAATTTCCTGCCCATCGGCCAAACGGCGACCGTGACGGTCACCATTCCGACCAATAGCCCCCGCCCGCTCTCGCTGACCATCACCAACAGCAATCCGACTGCCTTCAGCATCAGTTCCACCAACGCGGCAATGACCACGCTGACTTTTGGCGCCGGGTCAACCAATGTGCTGACGCTTGACGTGCAGGTGGTGTCCGCGGGAGGAAGCACCCTGACGGTGGTTTCCAATTCCACCGTGAACGGAGCTTCGATCAACTTTGCCTCGCAGGTATTCGCGGGCGAGGAATTCCAATATCCCGCCACCGCCGACGGGGGGTTGACTAACGACGACGGCGGGTTCGGCTTCAACGATTCAATCACCAACAACCCCTGGATCGGTGGCGGTGGCGTGAGCAGCCCCGGCTTGACGTATTCTGGATTGCTCACTTCCAGCAATTGCGCAACCGTGATTGGCACCTCTGAAGGCGGCAGCGGCAATGGCACCCGCAATCTGGCCGTGCTGAATGGAAACTATGGCGGCCCGGGCGGCGGCACCGTCTGGATCAGCTTTTTGATTCAAGGCGCGTTCCCCTCCACACCCCAGTATGCCAACGTGTCGCTGCTCCTGAACGGTGCCGGGACCGGGTTTAGCATGGGCTTGGATACCACCGTGCCGAATAACGGCAAGTGGGGTTACACGGGGCCGGGGGCTGGCGAGACGGGTTTCGCCAACAGCGTGGTTCCCAGCACCAATACCGATCTGTTGGTTTATCGGCTGGATTTCCCACCCGTGGGCAGCACCAGCCTTCCGTTGGTGACTTTCTATGCCGACCCGGTGGTGGGCTCCAACCCGCCGGCCGTGCCGACCGGAGTCGGGGCGCTAAACACAGCCATCACCTTCAACGGCATCGAGATCGGAACGGATTTCAACATGAACTTCGACGAAATCCGCGTTGGCGGCAGTTGGGCCGAGGTGGTTCCCATGCAGCCGAGTCTGCAACCGAGTCTGAGCGTCGTCAAAGTTTCCGGCAGCCAGGTGCAGATTTCCTGGCCGACGGGAACTGCCACTTATGACGTGCAAAGCAGTGCCAGTGTCGCCGGTCCGTGGACCGACACCGGGTTGACGATTTCCACCCAAAACGGCCAGGATACCGTCACCGACAACATTACCGGCTCCGCGAAATTCTACCGGTTGGTGATCAAATAGCGGACGAGAACGGATAAATCCCTGCCCAGCCGGCTTGTGCCGCCCGCGCAAGCCGGCTTTTTTACGGGGTGCCTTGGGGAAATCAGGCGGGAAAGCATTAGCAGCGATTCCGTGTTTTGGTCGCGTCGAGTTCATTTTAATTATATGCGAAGATCATCCTGGCTGGTGGCGGGGTATTGGCTGTTTGTCTGTATTGCCGGAGTGGTTGCCGGCCCATGGCGGGTTTCGGCACTGACGTTGTCGTTGAGTTCCGCGTCGCCATTACCCGGACCCTACGATATCTATAATTTCGCCGGCGCGGGTATGGACATGTACAACGTCTTTGCCGCCGGTAACGCGCCCGCGACGAACGGATCGGCGAATGACGGTTACACATACGTGGCCCACGACCGGGGCGCCCAGGGGCAGACGTTCACCACGGGCGCCAATGCCGGCGGGTATCGGCTGACCGATATTTGGGTCAGGCACGCCGGCTACACCGACAATACGATGGATCCCAATACGTCCGGCAGCAATGGTACGTGGTGGCAGATGGCGGCCGGCGGTGGCCTCACCTTGCGCATTACCAGTCCATCCAAACAGGGCACTTCGGGGTTTGTCCTGGCTTCCGAAACGTATGCGACGACCGGGACGGAAGGCTGGCCGACCTCGCCGACCAGCTCGTTGAACGGAGATGGGCGCTGGCTTCATTTCACCCTGGCCACGCCCCTGTTGTTGGCGACCAACCTGACCTATGGTTTTGATCTCACCAGCGTGACCAACAATAGCGCCTTTTTTGAGTGGCTTGGCAATGAGACCAATCTCCTCACCGGCGGCACGGCCTACAACGGCAGCACCGTGGGAACGCCGGACAATACGTTGAACGCACTCATGGGGGACCGCGTGTTCCTGGTGCAGCTCACGCCGCAGGCCCGTCCGGCGCTCGCGGCCCAAGCGGTTTCCGGCGGCCAAATCGAGCTTTCCTGGTCCGCATTGAATGCGGGCTATCTCCTGCAAACCAGCACGAATCCAGCCGGACCGTGGAGCTACTCGGGCCTGGGCGTTTCGGCTTTGAACGGCACGAATCTAGCCCTGGATTTGGCCGGCCAAAGCGCCACCTATTACCGGCTGCAATATCCCGGCGGTTCGTTGCCGATCCCCGTGGTTTCCTGGCAGACCAATGTCGACGGCCTTACGCTTCAAATGAATCCGGGCGCGTTGAAGTTGCAGGTGTTTTCGCCACGGGTGATTCGCATGGCCTACAGCCCGACCAATTCCGCTCCCACCAACAGCCTCGCCGTGATCGCCTCGTCCACCAATGCGGGTTGGAGTGTGACGCCGACGGCCAACGAAGTCTGGCTGACGACTGCGCAACTGCAGGTCCGCGTAAGCCGCGCCACCGGGGCGGTGGGTTTTTATGACACCAACGGCGCGGTGATTTTGACCGAGCCGCCGGCCGGCGGAAAATCCCTTGCCGCCACCAGCGTCGGTGGTATCAGCACGCTGCAAAGCCAGCAGCAGTTTTTGATTTCGTCCAACGAGGCGATTTACGGTCTGGGCCAGCACGCGGCGGGCCTGATGAATTATCGCGGCGCGACGGTCCATCTTCAGCAACAGAACCCCAACGAAAGCGCCGTTCCCGTCTTGGTTTCCAGCCGCGGTTATGGCTTGCTGTGGGATAATCCGGCGATCAGCGATGTGAGCGTCGCCCAAAGCAGCCCTACGAATCTCACTTGGACTTCCGAAGCGGCGGATTCAGTTGATTATTATTTCATGTACGGGCCGCAACTGGATGACGTCATTTCAGGATACCGCTGCCTTACTGGCGCCGCTCCTCTGTGGGGCAAATGGGCCTGGGGGTTGTGGCAGTGCCGAAATCATTACACCAACCAGACGGAAGTGCTCGGGGTCGCCAGTGAATATCGCAGCCTGCACATCCCCCTGGATGGCGTGATTCAAGACTGGCAATACTGGACGCCCAATCCGTGGGGCTCGCATCTCTTTGACACCAATCGGTATCCGGATGTGACCCAAATGATGCGGACGTTGCATGCCGAAGCGGTGCACCTGATCATCTCGGTCTGGGCGCGGTTCGATACCAACATTGCCAATGCCAATGCCCTGAGTGCGGTGAATGGACTCTACACAAACATCTTGCCGAATGTTTATCCGGCCGGTTATGGCCAGTGGTACGATCCGTTCAATCCCAGTGCCCGGCAGGTTTACTGGTCCCAAATCGCCACGAATCTGTTTTCGCTGGGCTTGGACGGCTGGTGGTTCGATGCGAGCGAGCCGGAATTGAGCGGGAATTGGGGGGAGTTTGTAAACTACACCACGGCCGCCGGTTCAGGCGCCCGGGTCTTCAACGCCTATCCCTTGATGCACACCACCAGCGCTTATGTCGGACAGCGCGGCAGCAACACCGGCAAGCGGGTGTTCATTCTCACCCGTTCCGCCTACGCCGGACAGCAACGCAACGCCGCCGTGACCTGGTCGGGCGACATTAACGGCACCTTTCCAACGCTGGCCGCGCAGATTCCCGCCGGGCTGAACTTTTCCCTGAGCGGAGTCCCTTATTGGAACACCGACACCGGCGGCTTCAATGACAGTGCTCCCGGTGGCGCCGCTTATGACGAGTTGTTTACCCGCTGGTTCCAATTCAGCACGTTTTGCCCGCTGCTCCGCATCCATGGCAATAACAACAAGGCGATCTATCTTTTCCCCGCCGCCACCGAAAACATATTGATCAACTACGATCAGTTGCGCTATCACCTGCTGCCCTACAACTATTCCGTCGCCTGGAGGGTGACCAGCCAGGGCTATTCCATGATGCGGCCGCTGGTGATGGATTTCCAAGCGGATACGAACGTCTATAACATCCCGGACCAATACCTGTTTGGGCCGGCGCTGCTCGTGAATCCCGTGACCGTGGCGGGCGCAACCAATCGCAATGTTTATCTGCCGGCCGGGGCCACTTGGTATGACTTTTGGACCGGATTGACCAATGCCGGTGGCCAGACCATCAGCGCGGCGGCGGCGATCGATACCTTGCCGCTGTTTGTGCGCGCGGGTTCAATTGTTCCTTACGGGCCATCCATCCAATACGCCACCCAGAGCGCCGACCCGATGGAACTGCGGGTCTATCGCGGCGCGAATGGCAGCTTCACGCTCTACGAAGACGAAGGGGACAACTATGACTACGAGACTGGCGTCTATGCGACCATTCCCATCACTTGGAATGAGGCCACGCAAACCCTGACCATCGGCGCGCGGCAGGGGAGCTTTCCGGGAATGCTTTCGAGCCGCACTTTCAACCTGGTCTGGGTCTCGTCCGGCCATGGTGTCGGGGTTGACTCCACCGCCACGCCCGACGCGACAGTTAGTTATCAAGGAACTGCCGTGCAGATCCACGGTGGTAATTGAAGCGGCAACTTTACCACTGACCATGGCCGGGGACGAGGTGCAGACTGCTGGTCATGCCGCGCCAACTGAGGGTTGAATAGCCTGGGGCCATCTACCGCCTGATGAGCCGTGGCAAGCCGAGGCAAGAGGCGGAGGCCCAATCACGCCCGCATGACCCGCAAAAAAAGTGAAAAGTGGTTCCTCGATGTTTATCGTGGGCGAAATCTGCAAGGCGCCTTTCGGCGGTCGCGGAGCGACGCCGGAGATTAGCCCGGCACAGCGTGCCGGGTACTGGTGGCATAAATGAAAATGTCCTGAAGGGACAGGGGAAATCCCGCGTCCCTCCAGGACGCATAAATTCGTTTGGCGCGAGACCAGACACTCGCGTGTCTGGCTAAAATCCAATGTCGCTCCGCGACACCTCCCTGTACCCATTACAAACGTCGAGGAACCTGAAAAGTTATGGGCTGGCTCCTTTTTCTCAACATTACCGGTCGGGTTAAACCCCATAGGCACGGCAGGGCGGGGTGATCCAGATTACTTCATGACGGCAAATGAAAGACCGTCAACAACCGAAAGACACAAAATGAAAAGCAATGCAGAATTACAGAAGGACGTTCAGGATGCCATCAAGTGGCAGCCGTTATTGAACGCCGCGGAAATTGGGGTTACCGCCAAGGATGGTATTGTTTCGCTGACCGGCGTGGTTGACAGCTATGCCAAGAAAACCGAAGCGGAAGATGCGGTAAAAAATGTCGCCGGCGTAACTGCCCTGGTCGAAAAAATTGAGGTCAAATATCCCAGCTCCTACAGCAAAACGGACGCGGAAATCGCCGCCGAGGTGCTCGCTGCCTTCAAGGCGAGTTGGGACGTGCCCCAAGACAAAGTAAAGGTGAAGGTTGAAGCGGGCTGGGTCACTTTATCCGGCGAGGTCAGTTGGTTTTATCAAAAGGAAGCCGCGCGGGACGCCATTGTCAGCCTGAAGGGCGTGACGGGCGTGACCAACAATGTCGTGATCAAATCGGAATCAATGGAGTCGGTTGAAAAAAGCGGCATTGAAAATGCCCTCAAGCGCAATTGGGCGTTTTATGAGAATGATATTCGGGTGCGGGTATCAGGTCATAATGCGACCCTGACCGGCACGGTGGATTCCATGTATCAAAAGAACGAAGCGGGAAGTATTGCCTGGAATGCCCCAGGCGTTTGGTCCGTCGATAATGAATTGGTGGTTGACTGGGATTGAGCGCGCGAAGCGGGAGGCATTTCCTCCCGCTTCAGCTATGCGCCCGCAAGGAAACGAAACCCCCATGCAAAGGCTATTGGATTGATGAACTGGTGAACCGCTGACTTTTGGCTCACTTTTGGGCCGGACACGGTTCAATCCGTGGCATCCGCGCTGGCCCGATGAACGTTCTGGGAGAATTACATTTGGGGTTTTTGCCGGGGAGATCGGGGGCACGCTGGGAGATCATGGCCAGACCTTTGCTGATTGAATATCCCGGCGCCAAAATTCCGCTTGTAGGCGACGACGTCAGTCGTCCCGTCATCCCTTCTTCTGCGCCAACACGACGGAAGCGATTTACAGTTTAACGCCGCGCAAGGGCTTCTCGGCGGGATTCTCCTCCGCGTTTGCGGGACGATTGTCGCTGCTGGTGGGTTGCCAAGTTCCGGGTTCCAGCAGCAGGTTTAAGTTGGCCACGTCGCCGGAAACGCGGCCCAGAATCCGGCCGGCCAGCCAGTCGAAGCTGCTGTTTTGGTGGGATAATTGATAACCCGGGACCCTCAACGACAACGAGACGGTTCCCGCCGGTACGCCCTTGAATTCAAAGCGGCCATCGGCCTCCAGTTTTGTCTCCAAGCTATCAGCGACGTTTTCCCGGCCGAGGAAGAGGCGGGTGTCCGGCGGGGTGGATTGGCCGTCTGACAAGACGATACGGCCGGAAACCGTATAGGCGGGCTGGATGGCCAGCTCGCCGAGGTCTTGCACGGTGGCCGAGGCGCCGGTGGTAATGAGCTTGTCTGGCAAAGTGCCGAGTCCATGCAGCGAGTTCATTTTGGCGCAAACCAAGAATTCGCGCCCCGGTGGCACGTTCAGCATTTGAAACCGACCCGCGGCATCAGTGGCAACCGGGTCGCAATCGATGTAGTTGCCGCAGATGCGGTCCTTGGTGTTGGCGGCCACTTGGATATCCGCCAGCGGCTGGCCATCGCGCAAGATCCGGCCGGTCAGCGTGACGCCCGCGGGCAGCCGCACCAGGTAATCGCCACCCGGTTTGAAGGTAACCCATTGCTTGGCCACGCCCCGGCCCTCGGCCACGGCATAGATGGCGTCAATGGCGTTGGTTTTGCAGAATAACACAAAACGCCCATCGTCACCCGCCACGGCTAGCGGTTCCACCACGTCGTCGTTGCCTCCCCACCGGCAGCTACTGCCAAAGCCCACACCTTCGGGAGAGATGACCGTTCCCGGCACGGGTTGGCCCGCTTCGTCAATCACCAGCCCCTTGATGCGCAAGGGCGACTCGAGCGCTTCCTCGGTCAACGGTTTCAACACCACTTCTGGCGCGCCGTTGGTGGGATCCACTCGCGTGACGAATTGGCTTTCGTGACCGGCCGCCACCACGAGCAAACGGAAGCTCAGGGTGGGATCCAGGGATTCGATCTTGAATTCGCCGTTCGCATCGGACCGGGCTTGCTTCCGGCAATCGGCGTAGCAATACGGGCAAAGATTCGAGGTGCCCTGTTTGGGGCGGGCGGAATAGACAAAGATGGTGGCCTTGGCCAGCGGCGTGCCGTCGAGTTCCAGGACGCGACCCGTAAGGTCGGGCCGCGTTTCGGCCCGCGCGATGTTCACGAGGGAGCCCAGAATCAGGACCATGATCAAGCTGGTTCGGGGGAGAGATTTCAGCGGTGTTTTCATGGGGATGGGTCATTTGGTTCGCAGGGCGCGTTCCACGTTGGCCACCAAGCGATCGCCCAGCAGGTCGCGGGACGCGAGGCGGCCATTCGGATCAATCAAGCAAATGGCAGGCAGGGAACTCACTTGGAAATCAGCCGTCACTTTCGCCAGGTTTGTCGAACTCACAATCGCCTGGGGCCAGTGATAACCGCGGGCGGTCGTCTCGCGGGCCACGGCGACTGGATCATCGCCCAGGTTCACGCCCAAAAACGCCACGTGTGGGTTATTGCCGAGGCTGGCCTGCAGCTTCTGCAAGCCCTTCAGTTCGTCGGTACTGCGGTCGGACCATAACGACCAAAAGGCCAGCACCACGTAACGGCCTTGGTATTGTTGGAGATTTACCGTTTTGCCGTCCAGTGTGGTCGCTGCGAATTTGACCGGCGGCGTGGTGGCCGCCGTGCTGGCGCTGCCTTTCATCGCCACGGTCAAGGTTCCCAAGTCGAACGGGCCGTTGCCCTCCGGCACCACGACCTCACGTGTCAGGGAACCCAGGTCGTTTTGAGAATCGGCAAACGGTGAAAATTGCGGGTTCCTGTCGGGCTTGGTCAGCCGGATCTTCAATTCATATTTTCCGGGCGGCACGTCGTCGGCGCGGAAGGAGCCGTCGGTATCAAAGGCCAGCACATAGGTGCGGGCGGCGCGTTCCCGGGCGAGGGCGGCTGGGGAGTGGGAGAGCGACTTGCGGGCGGCGGTGAAGGCCGCGACCGTGGCGAAGTCCTCCAGTTTGAGCGAATCCGGACCAGCCTCCGACGAAGGTGGCACCAGGGTCAGTGTGTCGTCGTCGTTCGACCAGTCGACTGTGAGATCCGGTTTGTCCGGTACGGCCTGGCCGATGATCGCGCGGCCCGGGTTGCTGTAAGCCACCGTGGTGGTCTGGCCGGCAGTGACGGTGAGTGGCATTTGATGGTCCTCTGTGATCGCACGGCCAGTCCGCGCACTTAATTGCCGATAGAGGCGATATTCACCCGCCGGCACTCGTTCAAAGGCGAAGCTGCCGTCCGTCGCGGTAGTGCTGGAATAGGTTAGTTGAAAGCCGGTATCGGGCGACCAATGGAGCATGGCAAGGGAAACCGTGACGCCTCCCTTGGCTTGGCCGGCGACCTGCAACACGCCGGCCACCCGGCCCCAGGATTGGAGGCGCACCTCCGGGT
Organism: uncultured Bifidobacteriaceae bacterium; assembly: GCA_964437865.1. Taxonomy (GTDB): domain Bacteria; phylum Verrucomicrobiota; class Verrucomicrobiia; order Limisphaerales; family UBA11358; genus UBA11358. Next base: position 14,895 of record CAYTJG010000101.1, read on the forward strand.
GTTGTTTGACTGCCGCCGCCGTGGTTGCTAGGAACCCTTCCGAGGCTATGAATATCAACGGCTGATCGTCGGGGATTTCCGGTACTTGAAATTTACCGTCAGCGTCCGTTCGCTTTTGGACCATGTGAATACTGCTGGATCGATCCACTCCGTAGAGGTACAGCCAGCCGTCGTTCTGCTCGGTCCTCACCCAAAGGGAGGTGTCGGCGGCCGGCTGTCCATCGGGCAACCGGACGATGCCCGGGGAAGAATCGGCGGCGGGTTGCCCAGCCGGCAACCGTGCAGTACCTGAAGGGAAAACGGCCGCGGTCATCAGAAGATCCCCATCCCAATCACCCTCGTCGAAATCGTGGAAGGGCGTTATCAGCGTCTCATACCCCGGTGCTTTTAATTGGAGTTGGTAGCTGGGCAAAAATCCTCCCGGGCGAAAGCGGCTGGCGGGAATCGTCAAATGGAAACTCGCGTCCGCCGTCTCTGCCGCCCAAGGAAATCCCTCTCCGTCGGCGGTTTGGTAGGTGACCGAAGTCAATTTCACAGGCGCCCCGGTCTTGGCGTCGCGTGCCCGGCCGGTGACGATAATTTCGTGGTCCATGCCCGCGCGCAGATGAAAGGTGACCTCATGCTGGTCCCGCACGACCACGATTCGCTGGCGCAAGCCGGACCCGGGCAGAACGGCTGCCAGATCAAACGATGAATTCGGCGCGTTGGTCCACACCAGCACGCCGTGGCCGTCGGTCACGCCGGAGAAATCGAGCAATTGTGCTTCCGTCTTGTACTCGGCGGTGGCTACCCGGGCACCAGCAATGGGTTTTCCGTTGTTATCCGCGACCATGATGCGCAGCGGTGCCAACGGGTCCATTTGCAAGCGGATCTCCGGCAGGTTGGATTGCAGGTCCGCGACCTGGCTGGTGATGGCAAATCCGGGCGCCGTGGCCGTCAAGATGATCTGACGATGGTTGAGATGGCGCAGGGTGAAGCGCCCGGAGCTGTCGGATGTAAATTCTCCGGTGCGCTTGATGTTGATCGCGCCATAACCGGTCTTGAGTTTGACTGAGGCGAGCGGACGGCCTTGGGCGTCGACCGTGATGCCCGACAATTGACGACCGGATTTGAGAACGAATTTGGCCTGGCCGGCCAGCAGCCCTGGAAAATCCAGGGGATCGCCCTGCGGTTCGTTGGGGTTTTCCGCCACCGGCGGGTTGCGGAATTTTTCGATCGAACCGTCGGGCCGCACGAATTCAATGGCCACCTTTTCCAAGTCCGCCGGGAAATCACTGATCTGCCAGCGGCCGGCCGCATCCGTCATTAGCGGCTCCGACCCCTCGGACTCGTTCCAGAATTCCGGATATTCCTGGTGCGGGCGGCGCCACCCGCCGTAGCTGTACTCGTTACCGAAGACGCGAACGCGGATCGCTGGCTGCGGCACCCCTTGTTCATCAACCACCAGGCCGCCAATGGTCCTGCCCGGCTTGAGCCGGACGGTGATTTCCTTGGGCATGTCCGGGCGCACATCGTTGGTTCCGGTGGACCAACTCATGCCCACGGGCCCGTAGCCGTGCCGGCGGACGGAAAGCGTGTACCAGGGCAGGCGCTGATCCGGCTGGCACTCGCCCAAATGGATGACGGCGGTTCCTGATTTATCGGTTACCCAACGCGGCGCGTTCTCCCGGCCGCCCCAAAAGGCCGATTGATTGGGGGCCAACACTTCGGCTCCCCCCAGCGGCGCCCCGGTGGCGTCGTCCAACACGGTCAACTTCATCGTCGGTCCGTTGGTGACCACCGGGCGGGACGGCTGTGCGGCCGTTGGCTCAGGGCGGTTCGACGCGCCGAGCGTTTTCTTCTGCGCATCGGTGAGGCCAATGACGCAGAGCACCGCCAGCGCGGCCGCGGTGAACAAACCCAACTTACCGCCCGCGCGAAAACCGGCGATCATTTTCAGGCGGTCGCGCAGTTGCGCTTTGTCCTCGAGGATGCCAACCAGGCCGGGCAGGGCGGCGCGGTGCGTGAAGTTTTCCAGCAGCCGGAGAATCGTCTCGCCGTAGGCCCGGCTCGCGTCTTCGCCGGCGGCCTCGATGGCCAGCGCGTCGCACGCCAGCTCGCGGTCGGCGCGCCAGCGGGCGAAGCCGAACCAGATGACAGGATTGAACCAGTGCACCGCCTGGAGCGCTGCCGCCAGCCAGTTGAGGAGGATGTCCCGTCGCTTCACGTGCGCCAGTTCGTGCAGGAGAATGAACCGCAATTCCTGGTCGCTGAACTGCGCGGCAAAGCCGGCCGGCAAAAGGAGGCGTGGCCGGATCAAACCATGCAGGGCCGGCGTGGCGATCCCGAGCCCTTGCACCACGGGCAGCCGCCGGCTCATTCCCAGGCGCGCTTCACAATCGGCCAGCAACGAGATCAGCCGCGGATCAGTCACTTGGACGAGCTGGCTGATCTTGCGGCCGGTACGGAGCGATCCCGCGAGCACGAAGGCCGCTACGCCCCCCGCTCCCGCCAACCATACGAGAAACAAGATCCGCGGCCAGTTGACGTGGCTTGATGGCGCGGGCGTGAACGCTGTGGGCCGCACCGTTTCCGTAGGCGGCGTAAGTTGCAAAGGGGAGGCCCCGACCGGCGCGGTCGACGACGCCAGTGGCGCGACTGCGACCGGGGATTCCGGTGCGGTGGTTGAAACCGCCACCGGTGAATGCTGGGGCAGGCTGGCCGGGGTTGCCTGCGGGGCAGGCGGTGCCAGTCTGGCCGTGGTGGCCGGTGGCAGCAGATTGAACACGCTGGCGACGCTGCCGATGGACACCACGAGCAGCAGGCGGGCGATGACTAGCAGCCACAACAGGCTGCGCCAGCGCGGCGTGAGTCGCTGGCCCAGCAGCCGCTGAACGAGCAAGACGGCCAGCACGAGGATGGCGCCTTGTAATGAGTCGCGTCCCAGCAAAGTCAGAAAGTGGCCCAGGGTCAGTGTTTGCATGCTTTCCTCCCGGTTTCATTGTGCTTGGCGGCGGGCGGTTCATTGAGCACCTGGCGCAGTTCCGCCAATTCCTGGCGGGACAGGCGCTGATTCTCGACGAAGTGCGACAGCATCGGCTTGAGGGAGCCGCCGAAGACGCGATCTAGAAAGGAGCGGCTGGCGGCGGAGATGGATTGCACCTGGTCCACCAGCGGCGAGTAGGCGTATTCACGTCCCTCGGTTTCAAAGCGGAGGGCCCGTTTCCGGACCAATCGGTTGAGCAGGGTGCGGACGGTCTTGGGATGCCAGCTCGGGTCCTGGGTCGCCAGTTGGGCGATGATTTCGTTGCCGGTGACCGGGTGCCGGTTCCAAATGACGCGCATGACTTCCCATTCGGTGTCGCTAATGCGGGGCGTGGCCTTCATGGTGGTTATGTTTTACGAATGTAATCCACATCAGACTACAGGCGTAATCCGACTCTGTCAAGAGATATCGCTTCGAGTTTGCGTCGCGCCCGCCATTCCCCTTGTAGGCGACGACGT
>CAYTJG010000102.1:0-18371 GCA_964437865.1 uncultured Bifidobacteriaceae bacterium
CTGTTTTTCGCTTCCCCGCTTTCCCGCTTTTGCCTTCGCCAACTTTCATGTCCGTTTCTCCAGCCAGTAGGCAAAGAGACCGTGGTGTCCTTTGGCCTCGAGGCTGTGCTTCGGTTCAAATCGGAATTTGTGTTTCACCAGTTCGTAGGTGGCTTCGGAAATTTGAATTCTCCCCGCTTCGCCGGTTGATTCCAAGCGGCACGCGAGGTTGACGGTTTCCCCCCACAGATCGTAGGCGAGCTTTTTGCGTCCGATGACCCCGGCGACGACCGGGCCGGTGCAGAGGCCGATCCGCAGTCGGATGGAGAGGTCGCACTGATGATTGAGCCGCTCAATCTCCGTCTGCATTTCGAGCGCGAGTTCGGCGCTGGCGGCGGCATGATCGGTCCGGTGAACGGCAAGGCCGCCCGCCGCCATGTAAGCATCGCCCATGGTCTTGATTTTTTCGAGGCCGTGTTGTTCCGTCAACAGATCAAAGGCGGAAAAAATCTCGTTCAACAACTGCACGACCTGCTCCGGGCCGATGTGAGCTGCGAGCGTGGTGAACCCGACCAGATCCGCCACCAGCACGGTGACCTCGGGATAACTGTCCGCGATGGTGGACTCGCCCTTTTTAATCCGTTCCGCGATGGACTGCGGCAGAATGTTCAGCAGCAGCCGCTCGGACTTCTCCTGCTCCACCTCAAGCTGGTCGTGAAGTTGTTTGGTATAGACGGCGTTGCCGACGCGCAAGGTGACGTCCTGGAGGTCCACCGGCTTGTTCAAAAAATCGTTGGCCCCCACGGCAATGCCCATCAACCGTTCCTTGCGTTCGGAAAGCGCGGTCACCATCAGGATGGGAATGTGCGCGGTCTTGGAATCGGTTTTCAACCGGCGGCAGACCTCGAAGCCGTCCATCTGCGGCATCATCACGTCGAGCAAAATGACATCGGGTGGCCGGGTGGCGATGGCGGCCAGCGCCACGCTGCCATTTTCGGCCTCCGCAACTTCGTAGCCGCGCGCTTCCAGCGGGTCGCGCAGTAGCGTGCGATTTTGCTCTTCATCGTCCACGATCAGCACGAAACCACGGGTTGTTTTGATCCCGCTGGCCGGGAGGAGGATGTTTATGATTTCGCTGGTCATGATTTTAAGGAGTTATTTCTGGTCATCCGCAATTTTGCCGAAGCCAGGAATTGGGTGATGGTGGCCACGAAGGTCCGGGTATCAATCGGCTTGGTCAGATAACCATCGCAACCCGCGTTCAAGGCGAGTTCCGCATCGCCCTTCATGGCATGGGCGGTGAGTCCGACGACGGTGAGCTGGCGCGTCGCGGGATCGGTCTTTAAATGTTTGGTTGCCGACAGACCGTCCATGCCGGGCAGACCGAAATCCATGAGGACCAGTTCCGGCAAAAGTTCGCGCGCCAGCCGCAGCCCTTCTTCCGCCGTGGGCGCCGAAACCACCCTGAAACCGTTCGCTTCCAACAAGTCGGTGGCCAGCTCCAGGTTTAAGACGTTGTCTTCAATGATGAGTATTTGATTGCCGGTCATAAGTGTGCTCCGGTTTCCATTGCTTTGTCACTCAAGGCCCCCAGACGCTCCAGTTCCGACAACAGGTTTTCACGTTCGGTCTTGGAGGTGATGGACTGCACGTGGCCGGCCAGCCGCTGGCGTTCTTCCTCATTGAGCACGGTGCCGGTGTTGATCAGGATGGGAATGTTTTTCGTGCGCGGGTGCGCCCGCAGTTGTTCCACCACTTGCGTGCCACTCACGTTCGGCAAATTGAAATCCAAGATGATGACCTCCGGCAGATAATTCGTGGCCAACTCCACGCCGGTCCGGCCGTTCAAACTGCGCAACACGCGAAACCCCTTTTGCAGCAGGGTTTTCGTCAGCAATTCCAGGATGGCCGGCTCATCATCGATGACCAGCACGGTCTTGAGTTCCTTCCCGATGGTCTTATCCGATTGGCGGATGGCGTCCACGAGGCGGGAACTGGCCCGGGCGGAAACGATTCCCTCCTTGCCCAGCAAACTGAACGTGAGCCGGTCAGGTCCGTCCTCCGAAAAAATCACCTGGGGAATGCCGGCCGGGATGGGCGACCGGCACTTGCGCTGGATGAGCGTGTCCGAAGAATCAGATTGCGGCTGTCCCGGCGGAGGGCCGGCGTCGCCCATTTTCCGGTCAATCATCACGGCATAAGGTCGCCGGGCTTGCAACGCCGCTGTCAACGCCGCCGTTTCGGAAACCACCGCCACCTCGTAACCCGCCGCCGCCAGATATTTGCCGACCAGTGCCTGATGGTCGTCGTCGTTCGTGATGACCAAGACCAGTGGCCGGATGGTGTCGTCGTCCGCGCCCGGTTTGTCGGTCAGTTGAATCGGACCGGTTTCGGCCTTGGATACCGGAATCAAAAAATAGAAGGTGCTGCCTTTGCCTTCGACGCCATCGCTTTCCACCCAGATACGGCCACCGTGCAGTTCGACCAGTTTCCGGGTCAACGCCAGCCCCAACCCGGTGCCTTGCTGCTGCCGACCGTACGACGAGTCCACTTGCTCGAACTCCTTGAACACCCGTTCCTGGTCGCTGGCCTTGATGCCGATGCCCGTGTCCCCCACCGCCACGCGCAGCGATTCGCCCACCACACCCGCCCGGTCGGCGGTGACGCCTTGGAGGGCGGCGGACACGAAAACTTTTCCGCCGTCCGGGGTGAACTTGATCGCGTTGCTGAGGAGGTTAAACATGATCTGCTTGAACTTCGCTTCGTCCGCGAACAGCGTGGGCAGGTCTCCGGCCGCGTCGAATTCCAGGCGAATATGTTTCTGGTTGGCGAGCGTTTTGACAATCGTTTGCACTTCGGCCAGCGCCTTCGCCACGCTGAACGTATGGCGCATCAGTTCCACGCGCCCGGCCTCCACCTTGGCCAGATCGAGGATATCATTGATGAGTTGGAGCAGGTGGCGTCCACTGTTGAGGATGTTGTTGCTGTATTTGAGCTGCCGGTCGTTCAGGCCGCCAAAAGTCTGGTCGGCGAGCATTTCCGAGAAGCCAATGATGGCATTGAGCGGGGTGCGCAACTCGTGACTCATGTTGGCGAGGAACTGGCTTTTGGCCAGACTGGCGGCTTCGGCGGCATCCTTGCCATGTTGAATGGCGGCTTCGGCCTGCCGGCGCTGCGTGATTTCCTTGAAAATACCGTCGGCGCACATCGTTCCTTCGCGCGGGCGGGTGGCGAATGCACGATTGTGCAGCCAGATCCACTCGCCGTCTTGCCGGCTGAACCGGTATTCCACATCAAACTTTTCGCCCTCGGAAAAAAGTTTCTGATAAGCCTGGCCGACCCGCGCGGCATCTGCCGGATGAATCCGGTTCAGCCACAGTTGCCCGCCGCAGAGTTCTTCCGCGCGGTAGCCCAGCACCTTGACGGCGTTGCCGCTGATATAGAGCAAATCCCGGTTCGCCGCGGCCGTCCAGACCACGTCCGGGATATGATCAATGAGCGAGCGGAACTTTTCCTCGCTCGCGCGCAAGGCCTGTTCGGATTGTTTGCGTTGGGTGATGTCCTGGATCACCGCCTGAAACTCCCGCGTATCGCCTTTGGCCTGAAACAGACGGCGGACACGGTATTGATGCCAGACCAACAGTTGGTCCGGCGCATGGAGGCGGTGGTCGAATGAAACCACCGGTTCATCCGCCGGCAGGGAGTTGATGTAGCTTAACGGAACGGCGGCGTCCTCTTTGCCCAGGGTTTGGAAGAAATTAGTGCCGATCAATTCCCGGCTGCTTTTTCCGTGAAAGCGGCAGAAGGCTTCATTCACAAAGGTGAGCAGACCGTCTGGTTTGAAGCGGCAGATCAAATCCGTCTGATCCTCCACCACCGCGCGAAACCGTTTTTCACTTTGCGACACCGCCCGCTCCGCCGCGCGGCGTTCGGCGGTGGCGGCGGCCAGCAGCAGGTTGGTGACCGCCAGAATCCCAATGTAACTGCCGATCAGCATCAGGCTGTCCGTCTCCGTATTCGTCACGAACGGCCCGATTCGGTGGAGCAACGAATAGATGGCCAGCGTCGACACCAGTAAGGTGCCCGTGGTGGCACCGCGCGGCCCGAAGCGCAGCGCGCCCCAAACGAGAAAGGGAAACGGCAGATACGCCAGCGGATAATTTTGAATTCCATAGACAAACCAGGAATTGAAGGAAATCAGCGTGCCCGCGACCAGTCCCGCACCGCAGAGGATGGCTTCGGCCACCAGCTTCGTGTTCCAGCGGGTGGCGGACGGCGTGGCCCAGGTGAGGATGAACGGCGCGACCACCAGGCCCGCCAGTGCATTGGGCACCCACCAGACCAGCGTGGTGGAAAACAGATCGTCCCACTTCACGACGCCGCTATAGGCGAGGCTTACCACATTGAACGCCGCATTGACCGTGGTCCCCAGAAAACACGCCAACCCGATATAGCCGGTCACATCGCGCGTGCGTTCCATCGCGTTGTCGAACGCGATGAATTTGTTCAGCAGGAACGCACAGACGATGGCGCCCATGGTGTTGCCAATGGCGGTGCCCAGCGTGAAGAAACCAAACGGCATGCCATTCATGAACGAAAACAGCACCGCGCCCAGGGCCACGCCCGGCCAGAACCGGTAGCCAAACAGCAGAATGGCGGCGAGCGCGATGCCAGCCGGGGGCCAGACCAGCGCCACGCTGCCGGAAAGAAAGGAGGTTTCCTTGCCCACCAGTCCGCCAATAAAATAAAGCGCAATGAGCAGCACCACGCGCGTGAACGTGGTCAGTTCTTGGCGCTGCATCCAATGCTTCAGGAATATTGACATCATGGGTTCATTGGCCCCTGATCCAACCCGGCGCGCAAGCTCTGCGCCAGCGCCGAGGGAGAATATGGTTTTTGCAGCAGCGCCACGCCCTGGTCCAGTACGCCTTGATGGACAATCGCCGTTTCGGTGTAGGCGGAGGTGAACAGAATCCGGGTGTGCGGATACAATGCCCGCATGCGATCGGCCAGTTCCTTGCCGCTCATGTGGGGCATCACCACATCCGTGAACAACATATCAATGCGCCCGGTCCCCCGCTCATGGCACAGGCTCAAGGCCTCGACCCCATTGGCGGCGGCCAAAACCGTGTAACCCAAACGCCTTAACAAGGTGGCCGCCATTTCGCGCAAGGCGGGATCATCTTCCACCAACAGGACGGTTTCCGTCCCGCGCGGCAAATCAGGCGCCTCCAGAGGCTGGACCGTTGGCTTGGCTGACTCGGACACCTGCGGCAGGTAAATCTTAAAGGTCGTGCCCTGGCCAGGCTCACTGTAAACGCCGATGTGGCCGCCGCTTTGCTTGATGATGCCGTAACACGTGGACAAGCCCAAACCCGTCCCCTGACCGACACCCTTGGTCGTAAAAAACGGCTCAAAGGCGCGCGCCTTCACAGTTTCGGTCATTCCCTTGCCGGTGTCCGAGATGGCCAGCATCACGTATTCGCCTGGTTTCAAATCCGGATAGCGGCCCACGCTGTCCAGATCGAACGAGACGTTGGCGGTCTCCAGCGTGAGTTTGCCGCCGTTGGGCATGGCGTCGTGCGCGTTCATGGCCAGGTTGATGATCACTTGTTCAATCTGTCCGGTGTCTGCCTTCACCAGGCGCAGGGCGGCCGTTGGGACTATCCTCACATCCACTGCGTCGCCGGCCATCAGATGGCGCAACATGCTGTCCATGCCAGCCAGGATCCGGTTGAGATCCAGGGCTTCCGGCTGGAGCATTTGCTTGCGCCCATAAGCGAGGAGTTGCCGGGTGAGCACGGCGGCGCGCAGGGCGGCCTTGCTGATTTCGCCCACACTTCGGGCCAGCGAGCCGCCGGCGGGCAGATCTGCAAGCAGCAATTCACTCTGGCCGATGATGGCGGTCAGGATGCTGTTGAACTCATGCGCGATGCCGCCGGCCAGTTTGCCGACGGTCTCCAATTTCTGCGATTGGAACAACCGGGCTTCCAGCCGTTTCCGGTCGGTGATGTCGCGGCCGATGCCCAACACGCCAATCGTCTTCCCGGCCTGGTTCTTCTGGGCGGTGAGCGTCACTTCCACGAGGGCCGGCCGGTTCAAGCCGGGATTGCCGCGCAACTCATGAACCGGTGCCTGACCCCCTTGCAAAACGCACTCGAACATTTCCCGGGCCAGCGGCACGTCGTCGGGATGCAGCAGCGGGGCGAACGATTTGCCGATCCACTCGGCGCGAATTATTCCGGAGATGGCGGCGACGGCCGGATTCAACGAGGTGAACGTGCCATCCGCCGCGATCGTGAAAATTCCGTCGCGCGCGTTCTCGATAAGACTACGAAGGCGTTCCTCGGATTCACGCAGCGCCATCTCCGCGCATTTGCGCTCGGTGATGTCCCGCGAGATTCCCATGGTGCCGATGACGATCCCTGCCGCGTCACGCCGGGGCATTTTGGAAGTCAAAGCCCAGGTGACCCGGCCGTCCAGGTGGGTTTCCTTTTCTTCCAGATTCAAGGCGGCTTTGCCGGTGCGGATGATCTCCTGCTCGGCTGCAAAGGCCGGCCGCGCATGTTCCTCGGAAAAGAAATCAAAATCGGTCCTGCCCTTCAGTTCATCGGGGCGGGTCAGGTGGAAACGATTCAGCATCTCCCGGCTGAATTGAACAAAGCGGGACTCCCGATCCTTGAAGTAAATCAGATCGTTCGTGTTTTCCAACAGCGCCAGCAGCAGCCCGCTGGTTTCCACCAGGGACGCCTCGGTCTGCTTCATTTTCGTAATGTCCGTGACAATCCCGGTGTGCCGAATCAGTTTATCGGCGGCATCCCGGACTTGAAAGCCCCGCACCCGAACCCAACGGACCTCACCATCGGGTCGCACGATGCGATATTCAATGTCCAAAGTGCGCGAGTCTCCCTGGAGTGCCGCGAAGGCGCCCACCACCCGCTGGCGATCCTCCGGCAGAATAAAGTCGACCCACGCAAGTGGCTGGGCATACAGGCTGGCCACCGAACGACCCCAAATCCGCTCAAAGGCCGGACTGACATAGTGGATTTCACTCAGGTCGGGCGAACGGATCCAGAAGGCGTCGGTGATATTATCCACTAATTGCTGGAATTTTCCGTTACTCTCGCGCAGTGCGTTCTCGGTTTCTTTGCGCGCCGTGATATCGTGTTGGATGGCCACGAAGTGCGTCACCTTTCCACTGGCATCACGAATGGGGGCGACTTGCCATTCCAAGTTAAAGGGGACGCCATCCTTGCGGTAATTGATGGCCTCGCCGGCGAACGCTTCGCCGCTTTCGAGGTTGCGCCGGAGTCGGCTTAACACGGTTTTGTCCGTAAGCGGCCCCTGTAACATCCGGGGTGTCTTCCCAATGGCATCCTCCGCCGTGTAGCCGGTCATGGCCGTAAAGGCGGGGTTCACGAAGAGGATTTTTGGCCCGGGCAAGTCCAGTTCCGCATCGGTGATCACAATGGACTCCTTGGACTGTTGCACGGCGGAGCCCAACAACCGCAACGATTCTTCCAACTGTTTGCGCTCGGTGATATCGCGAAAGGTCCAGATTCGTCCGTAGTATTCTCCGTCTTTTCCAACCACGGGAGCCGAGTGGCGGTCCAACATCGTTCCATCCTTAAGCTCAATCTCATCGCGGCTGGTTTCATCCGGGTGTGCGTAAAGTCGGGCGACTTTTTCCATGAACTGGCCTGGATTTTTGGTCATGTCCCTGACCCACTGAACCTGTTTCCCGTCGTCTTTGTCGTCCGCGATGTGCCGTGGGATTTTGAACAGGTCGGTGGTCCGCTGGTTCTGTAGAATCTTCCGGCCCTGCTGGTCCACGACAATGATGCCATCAATGGAAGCGTTCGCTTCGGCCTCGAGGAATGCCGTTTTCCAGCTCAACTCCTCTTTCACGCGCTGGAGTTCATCCAGGGTGCGGCGCAGTTCAGCCTCAAGGATTGCGCAACGAGACAATGCTTTCAGCCGTTCCTCTTCAGCCGGTGAAGGTGGGGTTTTCATTTCTGCCTTGCGATTCAACGATCCAGCAGTTCGCGCACTTTGCGGGCCAGCGTCGCGGGCGTGTAAGGTTTGGCCAAAAATTCCACGCCGGCGTCCAGCATGCCTTGGGGCGCGATGGTGTTGTCCGTGTAACCCGACGTGAACAGGATTTTGAGGGCGGGATAAGTGGCTTTCAACCATTCCGCCATCGCTTTGCCGCCCATGAGCGGCATCATGACGTCAGTGACCGCCAGAGAAATGGGCGGTCCCTTATGTTCGTGCACCACGCGCAACGCATCCTGGCCGTTCACCGCCGAGAGCACCTGATAGCCCTGGGCTTCCAACACCCCGCGAGCCAAATGCCTCACGGACTGATCATCTTCCACGACCAGCAAGGTTTCCGTCCCGCGCGGCAACGGCCCGGCTTTGATAAAATGCGTATCGGAGTCCAGCGGTTCATCCACTCGCGGAATGTACACCCGGAAAGTGGAGCCTTTGCCGACCTCGCTGGAAAAGCTGATGTGACCGACGCATTGTTCGACGATGGCCTGGCAGGTGGCCAGACCCAGCCCGGTACCCTTGCCCGATGGCTTCGTGGTATAAAACGCCTCAAACAAGTGCCCTTTGATTTCATCAGTCATGCCCACGCCGGTGTCCTGGACGCTGAGCAGCACATAGTTGCCTGGTTTGGCGTTCTTGTGTGTGCTCGCGTGGCTTTCATGGAGCGTGACATTACCGGTGGTTATGGTGAGCCGGCCGCCGTTGGGCATCGCATCCCGGGCGTTGATGACCAGATTCATCAGCACCTGTCCGAGATGGCCGGCGTCGGCCTTGATGTGGCCCAGGTGCTCTTCGGAAACAATGGTCAGCTCGATGTGCTCATCAATGAGCCGCCGCAGCATCTTTTCCATGTCGTGCACCACCACATTGAGGTCCAGGACGACCGGTTGCACCGTTTGCCTGCGGCTAAACACGAGCAGTTGCTGCGTCAACCGGGCGGCGCGGTCGGCCGCGTGCCGAATCTCCTTGGAATATTCTTGGAGGGAATTTTCCGGTCCGAGCCCCTCCGCCAGCAAATCGCTGTAACCGAGGATGACCGAAAGGATGTTGTTGAAGTCATGGGCCACGCCGCTGGCGAGCTGGCCGACGACTTCCATTTTTTGCGCTTCAATGAACTGCGTCTCCAACTGGCGGCGCTCCGTGATGTCCTCCACCATGGAGATGGCGAAACTGACCCGGCGCCCCGCGTCACGGGCTGCACTCACCGACAGACGCGCACAAACCGGATTGCCATCCTTGCGAATGAAGCGCTTTTCTATCTGGTAACTTTTGCGTTCGCCCCGGAGTAACTGCTCGTAAAGCACCTGATCCATGGCGCAATCGTCCGGGTGTGTGAACTCGGTGAAGTGCATCCGGCTGAGCTCCTCGCCCGTGTAGCCGAGTATTTTCTGCAAGGCCTCGTTCGTAAGCGATGGGCGGCCATCCACGTCGACCAGTGCGATCCCGAGCGGCGATTCATTGAAGATGATTCGGAACCGTTGTTCGGTCTCCCGCAACGTCTTTTCCATCCGCTGGTTCTGCTCACGCTCTTGGACCTCCTTCATGGCCCGGCGCACGGCCGGCACCAGGCGGGCCAGACGTTCCTTCAGCACGTAGTCCGTGGCGCCGCGCTTGAGCGAATCGATGGCCCGTTCCTCGCCCAACGACCCGGAAACCAGAATGACCGGCAGGGCGGGCCAACGGGCGCGCACGATTTCCACGGCCGACAACCCGTCAAATGCGGGCAGCGAGAAATCCGAAAGAACCAGGTCGATGCCACCCCGTTCCAGCGCCGCCACGAAGTCGTCGCGGTTTTGCACGCAGGTCGTCGCACAAGTGATGCCCTCGGCTTCCAGGTTGGATTGCACGAGGGCGGCATCGCAGGGGTCATCTTCCAGGTGCAGGATGTGGAGCGGATTTTTCATTTTTCACCCTTCCTTTCCGGGGGACACGACTTCCCCTCTTTGCATCGGAGTGCTACCACTGGCAGAATCCGGCGGCGGTTCGTTCACCGCCGCCCAAAAGACGCCGAGTTGTTGGACTGCCCTCATGAACTCGGCAAAATCCACCGGCTTGACCACGTACGCGTTGACGCCGTGCTGGTAAAACTCAATCAAATCCGGGGTTTCGCGCGAGGAAGTCAGCACCACGACGGGAATTGTTTTCAATTTCGGGTCGGCCTTGATGATTTTCAACACTTCCAATCCGTCGATCTTGGGCATTTTGTTGTCGAGCAGAATGACCACGGGATTGCCGGCCCCGCGGACAGCGAATTTTCCCCGGCGATAAAGATAGTCCAGCGCTTCCGCGCCGTCGTGGACCACGAAGACCTTGTTGGAGAGATGGTGATCCTCCAGCGCGGCCAGCGTCAGGTCCACGTCCCGCATGTCATCTTCGACCAGCAGTATGTTTTGGATGATTCTACTTTCCGTTTGCATGACGACCTCCGTTTGGGTTGGGGATTGAGAAATAAAATGTCGCGCCGCCGTCCACCACGCCTTCCGCCCAGGTCCGGCCGCCGTGGCGCTGAATGATCCGCTGGACGTTCGCCAGGCCGATGCCCGTGCCCTCGAACTCATTGGTGCTGTGCAGGCGTTGGAAGACCCCGAAAAGTTTGTGGGCATAGTGCGGATCAAAACCCGCGCCATTGTCCCGGATGAAGATGACGGTTTCAGCGGTTGCGCCGGGAACGCAGCCGATCTCGATGGTTGCCTCAGCTCGATGGCTGGTGAACTTCACCGCATTGGAGATCAAATTGACCAGCACCAGCCGCAACAGGGCGCGGTCAGCGCACACGCAGGGCAACGGGTGGAGATTAAGCACAATCGTCCGCCCCTTGGTCTCCTCTTGGAAATCGCCCAAGGTCTCGCGGACCAGTTCGTCCAGATTGACGTTCGCGGTCTTCATCTCCGCGCGCCCAACGCGCGAAAAAGTCAGCAGGTCGTCAATCAACATGCCCATCCGGTTGGCCGATTCTGAAATCGTTGCCAGATGCCGGAGGCTGGTTTCGGACAGCGCTGGCCCGGCGTCCTTTTTCAACAGGTTCGTGAAGCCCAGGATATGGCGTAGCGGCGCCCGCAAATCGTGCGAGACGGAATAGCTGAACGCCTCCAGTTCCTGATTGGCGGATTGCAGTTGGGCCGTGCGCTCGGCCACGCGCTGCTCCAATTCAACATTAAGACGGCGGATTTCAGCTTCCGCCTTTTCGCGCTCCCCGATTTCCTTTCGTAATTGGGTGTTCGCCAATTCGGCGGCGGCGGCCAGTTCGTGTTGGCGTACCGCCCCCAGCACCAACGCCTCGTTCATGGCGGCGACCGTGAGACAGCCAACCGGCAAATCTTGGATCTGGGCCCCCGGCCCCGAGGTGGAGTTCGCATCCATGGGTTTATTGTGTCGCCTTCGGTTCCGGCGCGGCTTCTTCCTGCTGGCCGATCCGCTCCGGCAGTCCGGTGGTCAGTCGGGCATAATCCGTCTGGCGCGGGAGCATGACCACCACGCCCTTGTCCGTGATGACATATTCACGAATATCCTTGCTGTGGTTGCCGCCACGCATTTTGATGACGACCATCACCTTGCGGAGCTGGCCGTCAATCTCCACGTAGCGCATCCGGATGATGTCATCGGTAAGAAATGAAATCGCGTAATGGCTGAAGGGCATCGAGTCAAACGTATCCTCCACTTCGACGGTGCTAAGAACCGTAATCCCCGCGCCCGTCAGCGCCCCGATCATCCGGTAGAGCGACTCGCGGAAGTCAGCCCGGAATCCCGGGGCCAGCGCCATCTCAAAACCCACCAGCGAATCAATCACCAGCCGTTTGGCGCCCACCCGGAGGATGGCATCGAGTATTTCCCGCATGGTTTCATCCACCGAAAGATCGAGCGGACGCAGGTAGAGGATTTCCAGTTTTCCCGTGTGTTGTGCGGTGGTCAGATTCAAACCAAACTGTTCGGCACGTTCGGTGTAGCCGCGCGGGCGTTCTTCGAAGACGGCGATGATTCCCGCTTCGGCCTGACGCAATCCTTCGGCGATAAATTGGGTGGCGAGCGCCGATTTTCCGGTTCCCGACGGTCCGGCCACCAACAGGCTGTCGCCTTCGAGAACGCCGCCGCCCAGCATCTTGTCCAACTCGGGAATGCCGATGGAGAGACGCCGGCTGCGGGTCGGTTTGGTTTTGTTGCCGACCAGGCCGAGTGTCCGCGAAAACGCCTGCATCCCGTGCTCGCTGATGCGGATGGTGTGCAAGCCCGGAACGGTGGCTTGCCCGCGCAGCTTCACGACCTGCATTTTGCGCACCACGGAATTCCGCTCCGATACCTGCCAGAGCCAGAACAGGCCGTCGGCGACGGTAAACAATGGATTGTCGCGCATCTCCGCCTCGACATATTCACCCACCAGAAAAGTCGTGGCTTCCCAACAGGTAAGAAATTGCGCCAGCCGCTGCATGAACGACTGCATCTCCAAATTCTTGGCGCCGCCCACCGCCTGGCGCTCCACGGTGCGGAAGGAGTCCACCACGACGATCCCCGGTTGGGCCGCCGTCACTTGTTTGATGATCTCCAGCAGGACGCCTTCCGCTCCGCTCGCCAGGAGCACATCGGCCAGGTTGAAAAAGCGGATGGACTTGCCCACTTTCGCTTCGTCGAAGAAAGAGAATTGTTGCTGATGACGCAGCATTTTCAAGGCGGGTTCGCCCAGAACGGTGAAGTATAGCGCCGGCTTTTGGGCCGTGGCATTGGCGAAAACAATCTGGTGCGCCAGGGTGGTTTTGCCGCAACCCGGCGAGGCGGCGATGACATTAAAGGAGAACTCCGGGATGCCACCGCCCAGGATTTCATCCAGTCCGGGCACACCGGTTGGCAATTTGTTGATTTTGACCTTGGATGCCGGCCGCAACCCTTTTTTCCGAGGCTGAAGAGTGGCCGCGCTAGGTTGTTTTTTCATGCTTGTCTCCGTTTTCATTTTTGTCCCGTGTTTCCAAATCCAACCCATTGAGCGGAACTTTTGGCCAGACCTCGTGAACCAGACGCAACGTTAGATTTTCGCCGATCAGGGCTGCCAGTAATCCGAGCAACTGGGCCGTCAACACCACTCCGCCTTCGAGAAAGTCATCCGGGCCAAGTTGCGGCTGAAGTTCCATCAACCCTTCCAAAGACCCGCCGGCGGTCACCTGCACCGTGCGTAACCACGGAACTTCCCCGCCGGCCAATGCGAGCGCCCGGACCAGCAGTGCCCGAAAGCCACCTTCTCCCATCAGGGGCGCAAGTTGCGGACGCAACTTCTCAGGAGCAGAAAAGGCCGCCGGAGTGCTCGTCGTGGATGACTTGTTTCCCCGCGCCTCGACAACAATAAGACGCTTGGCGAAATGCCGCATATGTGGATTGACCCGGTTCATGGGGCGAGGGGCCTGAAGCGGTGAGCTTCATCGGGAAACAGGAGGCCGTCTTTCGCTGCTTCAAACAGACGGTGAGGGCTCAATTCGGAGGCGCTGAAAGACGGCTTCGTCGTTGGTGTTCCGGTCTGTCTGGCGCGCGCCGCATTGTGGTTGTTGGCCGCGTTCCTGGTTTGATGATTGCAGCACATAATCAGGTCGCCTGTTTCGCCTTTCCTGGAGCGTCTTCCAGATTAGAACCGTGAAAGCAGGACTTTACAGTAACTATAAGCAGTAAGAACACGCGGCGCCATGGGGTGTTTTCCCCAGTCATTCCACGCAGTCATGCCGGGCGGATCCTCGCGGACAGCCGCGAATGCTCAAATTCAATCAACCTTTACGGAGTACCTGATCCTGGATGTGTCTCTAGTCCTTCCGGCCACCGCGATGGATGTAGGCCTCGAACACCCAGAACAACAAGCCAATGGCAATCAAAGCGACAATGAGGGGAATCACGAACATTTGCTAATGATGGTGTTGGCCAGGGACTGCGGGCGCATCCTTGGCTGCTTCCGCTTTGTAAGCCAGTTCAATTTCCCCCGTGAAATGGGTCAGGCAATCCTGATACTTGGGGCCAACCATCCACTCCCGGCCGTGGCACTTGCCCTCGACGTGCCGGTGCGCTTCGCGCTTGGCAATCATATCGCGAATAATGTCGCCCAGGGGCCACCCGCCGTTCGTGCAGCCCGAGTTCGGGCAATTAATATGCTCACAGGGCGGATTCCGAAGGCTAAAATGTCGCTCCTGTGGATTTTCTTCCCGGCTGCCGGAGGGTCGAATCCAGACCGTGGCCGACAAATCCGCCAGCATCGGAAACGCCTGGCTAAATGGTATGGACTGTCCGAACAAAGACATTTCCTTCTCGGCTGAGGTTTTCCTTTTAGGCTCAATAGCTTGCAGCACATTTTGACTAACCATAGACCCACTCTAAGCTGGATTATTTACGGATGATATGGGGTGTTCACCTCATATTGGCTAATGGAAACTACGCTGGGCTGGATGATTCATCTCCTTCAGGGATGCGGTTTGCCCGGTGCCGACGGGGGGCCGTTTTCGGGCGCGCGCAGTTGCGCCTTCAGTTTTTCGTCGTCCGGTCGCAGCCACAGGGCTTCCTGAAGAAACTGTCGGGCTTCCGCCTGGTGGCCGGCGCCGGAAAATGTCTTGGCGCAGTTGGCGTAGAGGTCGGCGGTCAGGTTGGTGGCGCTAAAATTGCGTGCCGACCAGACCCCGGTCAGCACGGCCACGGCGGTCAGCACCACCAGCCACCGAATCAACGGATAAGGATTCAGACCCGCCACCCGGCGGAGGGCGTCATGCAAGGCCAGACCAGTGAACAGGCACAAGCCGGCCAGCAGAATGAGCGTCGCCTGGGCGATGAGGCGGCGGGCCCAGTCCGAGATCCGGCCGGTTTCTTTCACGTCGCCCACGGCCACCCAGGAGGTGGCGCTGCGGTCCGTGATTTCCAGGTGAAAAGGGCTTTTCGGCGCGTTCACGGTAACGACCTGCCACCGGCCGGTGACGCGGGGCAAAACGGGGATGCGCCGTCCGGAGGCCTGCTCGACCAATTCAATACTGATATTGTCCGAGTTGGGGGCGCAGCAGAGTTCCACGTCGAGCATGGGCCGCGAGGCGGTTAGCGGCTGGCTGACAAAGTGGCCGGTGGCGGCGGCGCCCAGGGCGGAATAACTCCCCCAAGCGCGGGTAAATGGCCGGGGTGGGAGTCCGGGCGGGCAGCCGCCCGGGACAAAAGTGTCGTCGCTGCCGGTCGCTTTTTCGATCGCCAGCGCCGGCCGGCAGGCGGGCGGCAGCAGGCGGGACAGTTTCGAATTCGAGAGCGTGTTGGTGGCCGCGGCGACCGCGATATTATTCAGCCAAGGTTTGGGATCGCCGGTGGCGATGAGGGTCCGGATGTTCTCCGCCTGCATGAGTTCATTTTGGGCGCTCCACAGCGGAAAGTTTTCCGCGTCATCATAGTTCCGCCAGTGGCCGGGGGAGCTGTGCCAGAGGCCGGCTAACAAGATAACGGTCCAACCCGTCGCCAGCGCGGCCAGCAATGCGGGCGACTGGCGTTGGAAGATTTTGCCGCCGCCGAGGATGAACAAGCAGGCCAGGCTGGCGATGGGGATGATGCAAAACAGGTCAGTGTAACGGCTGCAGTTCACCTGATCAGTTCGCGCATAAGCGATTGCGGCGGATTGCAAAAATCCCCAGAGCCCGAGCGTCAACAGGAATTCAGCCGCCCGCGGATTCTCAAAATCGCGCTGGCAATACTTCACGAGCGTGAGGGCCAGGGGCAGGCAGGTGAAGAGCAGCATGACGGGTTTGTTTTCAAACGGCCACGCCAGGGTCCAAGCCAGGGTGGTGAGAAGGGCGCCCCAGGAATGCCCGCCCGGAACTCCCGAGTGGGCGCACAGCGCCGCACCAACGGCGCCCACCGCCAGGGCGGCGCCTCCCGTGATGGCCTGGTCGCGCGGGAGACGACGGTGTTGCAGCCACCGGAGCACCAGCAAGCCAGCCACGGCCAGCGAGGCCAAAAAGCCTGAGGCCATGGTGAAGAGCGACAGCACCGCGGCCGCGAGGCCGAGCAGCCAGCCTGGGCTTCCCGGTCGGTGAAATCCCAGCCCAGCCACGGTGAGCACGGCGAAGCCGATCAAAAAGTAAAACTGCGATTGAAATCCCCAGAGCGTATTCTCAGCCGCCACCGGCAGGGCCAGGAATGGAGCCAACAACCAGCAGAACAGCGTCTGATCTTGCCGTTCCGAGAAAACCCAGAGGCCATAGACCAGTCCGCAGAGAACACCGGCATGGAGCAGGGCGTTCACGGTCAGTTGCAACCAGGGATTCCATTCACCGTTCAGTTCCACGCCGGCAAAGTCCAGCAGGCGGGTGAAGAAGATTCGGTGGCCGTTGTGCGGTGCGAGCCAATCATTCAACGTCAAATGACCCTCCACCCAGGGTTTGAAAAAGCGGTCGGCCTCAGTCCACTGGTCCAGGTAGGGGATGGGCGCTCCGTAACCTTGAATGAGCCAGAGTTTGGCGCCGACCACCACCAGAAACAGGGCCGTCAAACACCAAGTCAGGCGCCGCGCCGGAGAGTTGGACTGCACCCTCCGAGTTTACCAGCGGCGTGAACCGCAAGGCAAGTGCTAGGTCTCCTTTCGGCGGGCGAGTTTTTTGCGGACACGCTCGATGGCGGCTTTGAAGCGTTCCCGGGAAACGGGTTTCAATAGATAGTCGAGCGCATGGACTTCAAAAGCGCGCACGGCATATTCGTCGGATGCAGTGGTGATAATAACCACCGGCAATAGCTCGGCCGGCAGGCGGCGCAAGACTTGGAAACCATCGATGCCCGGCATCTGCACGTCGAGCAACAGCAAGTCCGGCGGCTGTCGTCTGATTTGATCGACCGCCTCGGCGCCATTGGCACACTCCCCGGCGATTTCCAAATCCGGTTCCTCAGCCGAGAGTCGGCGGATCCGTTGGCGCGCGAGCGGGTCATCATCCACGATGAGTGCGCGCATCTTCATAAAAACCGATTCGAGCCCGCGCTTGTTTTCACTGGGGAAAATAACCGAGCACCGTGGTGCCGCCGGCGATCACCATATATTCATAATCTCCGCCCAGATCGGCATTCTGGATATCGACGACCACCGGATTGACGCCGAGATTGACCGTGCCGACGAGGGTTTGGTCGCCCTCAGCATCTACCATCCAGATGGTTATCGGCCCGAGGTTCGCCGGCAGTGTGGCCGGATCAATGGTCACGATCAGGTCGTTACCGGCGGCATCCAAGGAGATGCTCTCGTTTGAGGCGATGGGCGGAGCGGCCGGGGCCATCGTTGGCTCCTCCCCTCCGATTCCCGAATAAAGGGTCACCGTGCCGGTGGAGTCCATCGCCACGGGATTGGTAAATTCCACATAATCGACCTGAACGGATGGTTGCGCCGCCGCCAGGTTTGGCGCCTGCGCCTCCGGAGAATTGGTTTGACTCGCGGGGAGCGTCTTGGCCAGGGAGACCGCCCGCTGTCCATGGATTGGTCGGCGGTGATTGCTGATGATTTCCTGTTCTGGAGCGAAGGCGGCCTCTTTTTCACGACAAGCCTCATTTCTGGCCGGCGCAAAAGCAACCGCCATGCTGGAGGCCGGCGACCGCGTCGTCCTTTCCCGGGCCACCGCTACGGACGGAGCGGTGTCTTGCTTCTCCATTGCAGCCTGACGCGTTTTTTCGGACGGGGCAACCATGGCGATTTTTTCGGTCGCTTGGCCGGCCCGGCCCGGCTGGCCCGGCTTTTGTCCGGCGCCACTGAGGTGGACCGCCGCCAGATGAAGGCAAACCGCCACGGCGAGGCCGCCCGCCACCTGCCAGCCGTTGGCAAGCCAGTGCAGCGACAAGAACGGGCCCAGCACACCGCATTGTTGTTTGCGAGTAACAGCGGCCTGAATATTGGTCCAAGCTTCGCGTGGTGGGCGGAGTTGGGGTGCGGACATGGCCAGCGCGAGCGCGCCCTCCTCCAATTCACGTAGCTGCCGCCGCAACGCGGCGTCCTGCCCGAGCCGCGCCTCGAAGCGGCTGCGGGCGGCACGTTTGAGCCGGCCGAGGAGGTAGTCTTCCGCCTCCTCGATTGGAATTGGGTTTTCAGTCACAATAATCCTTCATGGTTTTTCGCAGCGCGAGGAGACCGCGCCGGATGCGCGCCTTCACCGTCCCCAGTGCCTCGCCCTGCGTGGTCGCAATCTCCTCGTGCGTCCAGCCGCGAAAAAAAGCCAGTTCGAGGGCGTGCCGTTGCTCGGCGGGCAGCTGGTTCAACGCCGCGCGGCAAGAGCCGGCGAGTTCGTCCGCCGGTGCCTGGCTCCGCCCGGCGCCGGACCATCCGGCCTCGAGCGCCGCCACCTCGGTTTCATACGCGGAAAGTTTGGCCACGTGGCGGGAGC
>CAYTJG010000103.1:0-18302 GCA_964437865.1 uncultured Bifidobacteriaceae bacterium
ACGCCGGATTTCCCTGTTCATTCAGGACGGTTTCATCGTTGCCACCCGCACCCGGTACGTTGTGCCGGGCTTATTTCCCGCGTCGCCCAAGGTTGAACAAGAATCTTGATATTGTGCAAAAGGCAGCGAAAATAACCAAAGTAAAGGATGTCCCATGCCGGTCATGGGCAGGAATCGAAGCAGAGAATCCGAGTCATAGAGACGGGAGTCGAATTAGCAAACCACATATCCAAAATGACAACCAAACTCATCACCGTGCCGATATGCCTTGCCGCCCTGCAATTGTCCCTGTTCACGCTCCACGCCCAAGGGACGGCGTTTACGTATCAAGGTCGGTTGGAAGCCGACGGCAATGTTGCGGGTGGCCGCTATGACCTCGCCTTCTCGCTTTACGGCGCCAGTACCGGCGGCACGCCGCTGGCCGGGCCGGTCACCAACACGGCGGTGGCAGCGACCAACGGACTGTTTATCACGACGGTGGATTTTGGCGCGGTCTTCACGGGGGCAAGCAACTGGCTGCAAATTGCCGTGCGCACCAACGGGGCAAACGCTTTCACCCTGCTCACGCCGCGCCAGCAATTGACGCCCGTGCCGTATGCCATCACTGCGGAAAACGTGACCGGCGGGGGGATCGCGGGGAGTTACACGAATGCCGTGACGCTCAACAACAGCCAGAACAGTTTCACGGGCGCCTTCGCGGGCAATGGTGCGGAGCTGACGAATGTGAACGCGGCCGAGCTGGACGGGGTCAACGCCACGAACTTCTGGCTGGTTGGCGGCAACGTGGGAGCCAATCCCGCCAACGGCGCGTATTTGGGCACGCGGGACGACCTGCCCCTGGAAATCCTGGCCAATGGCGCGCGCGTGCTCCAGCTCGAGTATGCCACCGATTCCTTTTATGGCCAGTTCGGCATTGACACCGCGAACCTCATCGGTGGCAGCTCCGCCAACGAGGTGACCAATGGCTTTGGGGGAGCTTTCATTGGCGGTGGCGGTAATTCCGAGTACCCGAACATTGTAGGGGGGTCCTACGCGTCGGTGGTGGGCGGATTGGGGAATACCGCCAGCGGCTGGTCCTCCGTGGCAATGGGGGAATTTGCCACGGCCAGCGGCGGGGATTCCGTGGCGATTGGCGAGTATACGACCGCCAGCGACTACAACACCGCCGCCATGGGCTATTGGAGCACGGCCGGTTACCCCGGGGATTTCGTTTGGGCGGACACCCAATATGCCAATTACGCCGCCACCGGTCCCAACCAGTTTCTCATCCGGGCGCAAGGCGGTGTGGGCATTAACGTAACCAACGCTCCGGCGGCGGCCTTGGAAGTGGCTTCCGCCGGCTCCTTGTCCGCGCCGCAACTGCGGTTGGATCAGCAGGCCAATGATTATGCGCGCCTTCGCCTGGCCGGATTTACCAACGCCGTTTGGGATGTGGCGGCGGCGAAAACCATGAATTTCTGGGCCAGCGCCACCGGTCTCAATGTGCTGGTGCTCAATCCCAACGGCAGCGCCAGTTTTGCCGGCACCGTCTCCGCCAACGGGGTGCAACTCACGAGCGACCGCAATGCCAAGGAGAATTTTACGGCGTTGAATCCGCAGCTCGTTTTGGCCCAGGTGGCCGCCCTGCCCGTGACGGAATGGAACTACAAGTCCGAGACCGCCGGCCAAAAACACATCGGCCCCATGGCCCAGGATTTCCAGGCGGCCTTCGGCCTCAACGGCGGAGATGACAAACACATTTCCGTGGTCGATGAGAACGGCGTGGCCCTGGCGGCCATTCAAGGTCTGAACCAGGAATTAGCCGAGCAAAAGGCCGAAAACGCAAAACTGAAAGCCCGACTCGAAAAACTGGAACAGTTGATCGACCAAAGGCCGGGCGGCGACCGGTGAGGCGACGGAAGAGGATGGAGGGACGGGGGGAAGCGTAGTTGGGTATGCGCCTGCTGACTGCACTCCGCCAGTCGCTGATGAAGTACCTCGTTGCGCCTATGCTGGCTGCTGACCGGCTGGGGCGTTTGGCTGGGTAAAACACGCCAGAGAATCCTGGGGAAGAGGGCCGAAAGCCGGGCACGATTTTTATTTCGGCTGTTCCCTCTGGCCAGCATGCTTGCGTTTATCCATAGACGCCGTGGCAATGCGTTACGGCAGGAACAGATCGGCAGACACGCAAAAACGCTTCGCCAGCGTGCGGACATGCGCCAGTGTCAACCGCCGTTCGCCGCGCAGAATCATCGCGCCCAGCGTCCGGTGAACGCCGAGCAGTCGCGCCAAGTCCGCCGCGCTCAGGTCGTTTGCGTCCAAAAGGTGTTTGAGCGCGTCCAAGCCGCTGATTTTCGGCCAATGGATTTTCCTGGCCTGGTCGTACTCGTCCACAAATTCCGTCAACACGTCGAGATAATCCCGTTGCTCCACGTTGAGTCGGGTGAAGACCGCGAGCGCGTTCATCATGGCCGTGGCTTCCTCGTCCTCCGCGTCGTCGTGTATTGGACGCGGCAGGTAAACCGCGCACAACTCGCGGTAGGTCTTGGGAATGTCCGCGCGGCTGGCAAAACGCCGGGTTTGTTGCTGCGTCAGTGTTTTCATAATTCGCTTTTCCAGCGGTCTTTGCTGTATTCCGCGTGCGTCAAGAAGCGGAGCAGGAACACCTTGCCGGTGTCGTAATGGATGGCGCAAATCAGCCGGTAGCGGTTCCCGCCCACGTTGAACACCACGACCGGATTGCCGCTGGCCACCCGCACTTGATCCGCCGAGCGAAAGCACTGGCGCAAGTCGGCAAAATGCCGGAATTGCGCCTGCCGCATGATTTCTCGCCAGACCGCCAATCCGGTGGTGGCTGGCGGGTGACTGACGGCGAAAGCAGCCAAGGTGCTTTCCTTGATGATGCGCACTGAGACAATTTGTATTCATTGGCCGGGTTTGTCAAACGCGATCAGCTCGGGCAGACGCCTTGCTCAGTGGCATTATGTCGAGACCAAGCTGGGGGGCCGGAGTTGCCAAACGTGCAATAAGACGTGCAGCCAATCGGTTTTTTGACCAGCGGGGTGGGGCGCCCCGCTCCGCGCGCGCCGCGAGCGTGGCGTGGCGTGGCGTGGCGTTTCGCTGGCCTTGGCGATCACGAGTGCACAGCGGTGTTGATGACGCGCGGCGGATGGGGCAGAGAGTGACAATCAAGGAGAGATGACTTGCAAATTCGGGCGGCGGGCGGAAGATGATGGGAAATGCCGTCGGGGCATTCACGGTTTCAACCGCAGATGGCAATTCCAAACAAACGGTCCTATGAAAACACCTGGCCTTCTCCCACTGCTCCTCGCACCCGTCCTGGCTGCCGCCCTTGGCAGCTTGGTGGCCCTGTCCTCGGCCGCCGGGCCGGAGGATTGCCTCCGGGGCAGTCTGCTGGTGACGAATCAGACAGCGCCGGACGGCACCACGGACATTCGGGACCGACGGACGGAGGTCGCCCGGGAATCCCAGTTGTTTCGTGCCCTCCATTTTCCGGATGGAACCATGCCCCGCAAACACGATTTCCGGTATGGGCCGCCAGCCGGCCCGGCCGGCGGCCCGGTCTCCTCAGTAACCGCCCTCAACACCAATGCCGCGACGCCGGGCGGCATTGGGTATGGGCTTTGGTACAATGGCGGGCTGCTGGAATGGTCGAATTCTACCGTGATCGACTTCTATCCGACCACTCCCAGCAACTTGGGACAGGTCGCCAGCACGCTTTATCTGACTGCCACCTGCCGCGCCCAGAAGGGCACCGAATCACTGATTGCCTACTGGAGTTCCCGCAGTCCGAGTTTTGCGGTTTATGACTGGTCGCAGCCGGATAATCCCTGGCAGGTGTCGATCGACGTGGCCGCCAATTATTTAACCCAGCGACCGGATGAATTCGGCGTTACGCGACAGATGACCCATATTCGTAATGGCACCTATTACTTGGGCATGACCAACGGCCAGTATCGGTTCGAAAACCAGGTCATGCTTTTTGATTTTCACCGGAACGGCTGGGATCTGATGTATGCCACCAACTATCTGGTCGGCAGCCTCACGAACAACTATTACGATGCCTCCGCCTCCCTGGGCACCTGGGGGCCGATTGTGGAAACCTTCGACAGTTACACCAACGTGGTGCCGGTGGGCTTTGACCTGTGCCGGCTCTTTCAAGATGGCCAGGTCAACTGGCTGGTGCCGAGCGACACCTCGGTGGAACAAAATGGCACGGAGCAGGATTTGTCCTGGTCCACCAACTGGCAACTGCTGGCCGCGGCGCCGAATACCAGCTTTGCGGTGGCGGTGAGCACCAACCACCTGGTCTCCAGCCAGCAGAGCAACGGGGGCACCTTGTGTGTGACGGCCAATACCAACGTGGCCTCATTCTCGTTGAATACCAACGTGGGCCAGGCTGCCACCGGCTGGGTCATGACCCCCACGACCAATCGCTGGGATGAGTCCGTGGTGGGAATTCCGCCTGGAGTTTACACCGTCAATTTCGGTGCCGTGGCCGGCCTGGGTGCGCCCGGGCCGCAGACGGTGTCCATCGCCGCGAACAGTATTGCGATGGTCCAGGGCGTTTACGGAACCACCCAGTCGCCACCCGCCATCTCCCAGCAACCGCTGAATCAGGCCTTTCAGGCCGGTGGTACCGTGGTGCTGGCGGCGGCGATCACCGGCACCGCTCCGCTGGCCTGCCAATGGTTCCAAGATTCAACCAGTCTGGCCAATGGCGGCAATCTCAGCGGCGCCACCAGCAATTATCTCACCATCAGTGATGCCTCCGCGGGCAACGCGGGCGACTACGTGCTCGTGGTCACCAATCTATACGGCGCGGTCACCAGCAGCGTGGCGAGCCTGATACTGACCACGAGTTGGCCGCAGGAGGATTTCTCCGACGCCGGTGGTCCGCTCACCTGGAGCACCACCCTGGCCAATTGGGGCGATTCCCCGGGCGGACCTTACACGAATGTCTGGTACGCGGGAGCGGATGCGGTTTTTGAGGGCACGGGTGGCACGGTGGAGGTGGCTGACGTTACCGCGGAAAGTCTGACGTTCAACGCGGCGGGATATGTTTTAGCGGGCGGCACGCTTTCCCTGGTGGGCACGCCGGTGTTTACCCTGAACAACAGCGCAACCATCGGCGCTGAGCTGTCCAGCCTGGGTACGGGCTTTGCCGTGACCGGGACGGGGACCTTGACCCTGTCCGGCACCAACGGCTATGGCGGTGCACTGACCATCCGCAACGGAACGGTGCGCTTGGGTAACTCGAACGCCTTGAACAGCGCCAGCAGCGGAACGGTGATTACCAATGGCGTGCTCGACCTCAACGGTCTGAATCTGGGCTTGAACAACGTCCTGGTCACCGCCAGCGGCGGCGGCATCCTGACCAATGGCAGCGCGACCAAGGCCTACCTGCGGAACCTGGCCCTCGGGGGCGACGCCACCATTGGCAACAACGGGGGCACGCTGGTCCTGGGCAGCACGGTGGATGAGTCCGGCGCCTTGAATTTGAACGGACATACTCTGACGAAGACCGGGAGCAGCCGGTTGCTTCTCAACGGCCTCAACCTGACCGGCGCCGGCAACCTGGTCATCAACGGCGGGACCGTCCAATTGGTGGATGACTACTCGGGCGGTTACCAGCAGGGCGTGGCCCTGGCCGGCAGCGGCCTGATCATCGTCAATGCCGGCGGGCAACTGGGTTCAGCCCGGTGGGGGGCGGCGCAGAGCGTGACCATGCCGGTGGTCTTGAATGGGGGAACCATCAGCAGCGGGTGGCCCGGCCCCAATGGCGCGAGCTATGCCTGTCCGATCATTCTTTCGAACAGCGGCGCGATCAATCTGAGCGGCGATTACGGCAGCGCCACCTTCAGCGGCCCGATTTCCGGCGGCGGCGCATTGACCGTTACCGGCGACGGCAGCCAGCGCACTTTCACCGGCACGAACACCTATTCCGGCGGCACAACCCTCGGTGCCGGCACGCTGGTTATTGGCGGGACAGGCAGTTTGGGCGGCGGGAATTATACCGCGCCGATCACCAACAACGCGACCTTCTGCTACAGCAGTTCGGCGGCACAAACGCTGGCGGGAACCATTTCCGGGACGGGCTCGCTGGTCCAGAACGGCCCGGGCACCCTGACGCTGGCCGGCACGGGTGCCTATACGGGGGCAACGGTGGTGAGCAACGGACTGTTGCTGGTCAACGGGACCAGCCGTACGGGCTCGGTGACCGTGTATGCCAATGGAATTCTGGGCGGCACGGGCACCATCCAGGGCGCGGTGACCGTGCAGGGCGGCGGCACGTTGACCGCCGGCACCCGGGCGGCGATCGGCACCCTGAGCATCAACAACACGCTCACCTTGAACGCCAACAGCACCAATTACCTGCGCGTGATGGTGACCGGCGGCAGCCCCACCAATGACCTGGTGAAGGGCGTCGCTGGCACCTTGACCTATGCCGGCGCGTTGGTGGTGACCAATCTCACGAGCGATACCACGCCGCTGGCCGCCGGCGACCGCTTCACCCTGTTTGGCGCCGGCGCCTATGCTGGCGGCTTTTCCAAATTGAGTCTGCCGCCGCTGGGTGCCAACCTGATCTGGAACACCAATCAGTTGGCGGTGAATGGCACGTTGGCGGTGGCTTCGCTGGTGCCGGTACTGTCCGGCGCCACCTGGCAAGGCACCGGCCTCAATCTGGCGTTTAGCGGCAACCCCGGCCAGACTTACCGGATCCTTTACAGCACCAACTTGCTGGTGCCGTTGACCAACTGGCTGGCCTTGACCAACGGCACCTTTGGCGCCGGACCGGCCAGTTTCACGGATGTCAGCGCCACCGATCCCGCCCGGTATTACCGCGTGATTTCTCCCTGAGATTTTCCGTTAGCCTTTTGGTCACGAAATTTCGCATTGTCCATGGGGTCGACTGGTCGTCGCGCGGACGATGATCGGCTGGAAACGCGGTTTCCGATGGCCGCCCGGCTTCGGATAACGAAACAATTCCCATTGATTTGTCAGTGGGGCGAAGGAAGAATATTATTCGCTTTGATGAACGATTTGCCGAATCGAAAGGTGGCACTGTTTGCGGAGGCCGTCAATTTGGCCGGTGAGGAGCGCGCCGCCTATTTGGAGCGTGCTTGCGCTGGCGATGCCCCATTGCGGGAACAGGTGGAGTCCCTGCTGCGGAGCCACGATGGGGCCGGGGATTTTTTGGAACACTCGCCGCAGCAGGCGGCGAAGTCACCGAGGCCGGCGCCGCCGGTGGGCGAGAAAGCGGGGGACCGTATCGGCCACTACAAGCTGTTGCAGCAAATCGGTGAAGGCGGGTGCGGCATCGTTTTCATGGCGGAACAGGAGGAACCGCTGCGCCGCCGGGTCGCCTTGAAGATCATCAAGCCGGGCATGGACACCAAATGTGTCGTGGCCCGCTTCGAAGCCGAGCGGCAGGTGCTGGCGTTGATGGATCACCCCAGCATTGCCAAGGTCTTCGACGCCGGGGCCACCCAGTCGGGGCGTCCGTATTTCGTCATGGAACTCATCCGGGGCGTGAAAATCGAGGAATACTGTGATCAGCATTCCCTGACGACGGCGGAGCGGTTGCAGCTATTCATCCAAGTTTGCCACGCCATCCAGCATGCGCATCAAAAGGGGGTCATTCATCGGGATATCAAGCCGTCCAATATTCTTGTGACCACCACGTTGGAGGGGGCGGCGTTGCCGGTGGTGATTGATTTTGGCATCGCGAAAGCCACCAACGACCAGCGCCTGACGGATAAGACGCTGTTTACAGCGTTCGAGATGCTGATTGGCACGCCCGCGTACATGAGCCCGGAACAGGCTGCCCTCACCAGTGTGGACGTGGATACGCGGACGGATATTTACAGTCTGGGGGTGTTGCTGTACGAGCTGTTGACCGGCGTGACCCCGTTTGACAGCAGGGTTTTATTGAAAGCCGGGCTGGACGAAATCCGCCGGGTGATTCGGGAGCAGGAGCCCGTTCGCCCGTCCACGCGTTTAAGCAAGATGGCGGGGGCCGATTTGACGACGGTGGCCCAACTCCGGAAGGCGGAAGCCCCGACCCTCATTCGTCTGATTAGCGGCGATTTGGACTGGATTGTCATGAAGGCGCTGGAGAAGGATCGCACGCGCCGCTACCAAACCGCGCACAGCCTGGCGATGGATGTGACCCGCTATCTGGCCAATGAACCGATTTCGGCGCGCCCGCCCAGCAGTTTATATCGACTCCAGAAGCTGGTGTGGCGGCATAAACTGCTGTTTATCAGCATTGCTACGGGCGCGCTGTTGCTGGTCTTGGGCTTGATTGTCGTATCGGCCGCCCTGGCGAAGGAGCGCCAGGCCCGCCGCGAAGCGGATGTGGTGCTCCAACTGGCGGAAGCCGAAAAGACCAAGTCCCGCCAGGCCTGGCAACAAGCGGAGACGGAAAAGGCCGTGGCCCAAACGGAGGCGGCCAAGAGCCGCCAAGTCACGCAATTCCTCGAAGCGATGCTGCAAGGGGTGGGACCCTCGGTCGCGCTGGGGCAGGATACCACGATGTTGCGGGATATCCTGGATCGGACCGCCGAGCGGGTGGGCACGGAGCTGACCAATCAACCGGCGGTGGAGGCGGAACTGCGCACCGTCATTGGCCGGATCTACCGGGAACTCGGCGTTTATGCGCAGGCGGAAGCAATGCACCGGGGCGCGCTGGCGATCAACCGGAAGTTATCCGGTCAATCCAGCCCGGAGGCGGCCGACTCGCTCAACGATTTGGGCTTGGTGCTGGCCCTGGAAGCGAAGCTGGCCGAGGCGGAGGCTGTCGACCAGGCCGCGCTGGACATCCGGCGGCGGTCCTTCGGCAGCGAGGCGCCGGAAGTGGCGGCTACGCTCAGTAATCTGGCGGATGTCTGCCGGCACGAGGGCAAGCTGAAGGAGGCCGATGGGTTGGTGCGGGAAGCCTTGGCCATCCGGCAAAAGCGGTTCGGCAAGGAAAGTGGCGAGGCCGCGGATTCGCTCCGCAGCCTGGGGATTCTGCTGGGCGTCCAAGGCCAGTGGACTGAATCCGTGGCGATGCTCCGGGAAGTGCTGGCGATCCGCCGGCAACAATACGGGGCCGAACATCCCGCGGTGGCCAGCGCGCTCAACGATCTGGCCTGGGCGCTGGGCGCCCTGGGCCAGTTGAGTGAGGCGGAATCGCTGGAAATGGAGGCGCTCGCCATGCGCCGAAAGTTCCTGGCCGAGGGGCACCCGGACGTGGCCAAATCCCTTTACCTGGTGGGCGAACGTCTGCGGGAAGAGGGCAAACTGTCCGAGGCAGGTTCCTGGTTGAACGAGGCCCTGGCCATGCAGCGGAAGCCGAATGGACAGGACAATCCGGCTTCGCTCGATACGCTGCACAGCCTGGGACTCGCCTTGGAAGCGGAAGGCAAATTGGCGGAAGCCGAACAGGCGCAGCGCGAAGCCGTGGCCGCGTGGCGTCAGCGCGGGGACGGGGAAATCCCCCAGGCGCTGTCCGCCTTGGACAGTCTCACCCACGTGCTCATGGCCGAGCAGCGATTCGACGACGCCGAACAGTTGTTGAACGGGACGCTGACGCCGGCGTTTGTCCAGCAGCCGGCCAGTGCGAGTCTCCTTATTTTGCGCGCGGATCTGGAGGCGCGTCGGGGCGGCTGGCTGGAGGCTTCCATCGATGCCGTGCGCGCGTTTGAGTACGAGCCGTTCAAGCATGGGCGCTATAGCACCGTGGCGGCCCTGCTGGTCAAAGCCGGGAACCGCCCCGCTTATGAGCAATTCCGGCAGAGACTGCTTTCAACTTTCGTGAACACGAACGACGTGTTCGCTGCCGATCAGGTGGCCAAAGCCTGCCTGTTTCTGCCTCCCGCCACGGAGGACTTGGGGCGGGTGGCCCGCTTGGCCGATAGCTCGGTGACGCACGGCGCCGGTGACGAGGGCGCCATGCCGTTTTTCGAAATTTGCAAGGCCCTGTCCGAATATCGCCAGGGACATTTCGCGGAAGCCGCGGCCTGGGCCCAAAAGTCGGTGGATAGCCCGCGGACGGATGCCCACGCCCACGCCTATGCCGTGCTGGCGATGGCGGATTGGCAACTGGGGAAGAAAGAGGAGGCGCACGCCCGGTTGGCGAACGGGGAGAGTCTGGCCCCGCGCGTCATGCCTGCGAGTGTGGCCGCGGATCCGGGCAACGCCTGGCTGGCCTGGCTCTTCGCACGGATCACCTTGGACGAAGCCGCGGGTCTGATGCCCCCCACCTCCGCTGCCGATACGCCCGCAAATCAGCGCTAGTCCGTTGGCAAAATTCAGACGGTGTATTTTGGGTTGAAATTCGAAAGATCAGGGTGGATTATTACAATGTCCGTGCCAACGTATGAGCGATGCCACACTATTATTGACCGCCCTGGAACAAGGCGAGCCGCGCGCAGCCGAAAAGCTGCTGGAACTCGTTTACGAGGAATTGCGGCATTTGGCGGCCAGCAAAATGGCCCGGGAATCGCAGGGGCAGACCCTGCAACCCACGGCGCTGGTGCATGAGGCTTGGTTGCGCTTGATGGGAACCAAGACCCCTCAATTCGCCAATCGCGCCCATTTTTTCTCGGCGGCCGCGGAGTCGATGCGCCGCATTCTCATTGAGAACGCGCGCCGCAAACTCGCCCAGCGCCACGGCGGCGGACAGGAGCGGGTGGCGGTGGAGGAACACGACCTGGTGGCGCCGGTGGCGGATCAGCAATTGCTGGCCGTGCATGAGGGGTTGGACCGCCTGGCGGTGGAGCATCCCGTGCAGGCCGAAGTGGTCAAGCTGCGGTATTTCGCGGGCATGACCAATGAGGAAACCGCCGAGGCGCTGGGGGTGTCCGTGGCCACCGTGAAAAATTACTGGGCGTTTGCGCGCGCCTGGCTTTTCCAGGAGATTAAGAACTCGTAGGCGGCAGACGCTGGCCGGGGCACCCCGGCAGGAGCATGCTTGGATTCCCACACGAAGGAGCGCGGCGCACGCCAGTTCTCCTGGTTCGATTCATGGCGGCCCCCGCAGACCACTGGGCCGTTTTATGCCCGACGGCTCATCATCTTCTGGATGGAGGGTTTTGCGGCGCGAACGATGTTGATGAAGGCATCCAACGCCGGGTTTTCCGCCGACTTGCGCCAGACCAGGCACAGCGGAATCCGCGCCGATTTGGGAGTGATGGGGCGGATGACAACTTGGGGGCGATGCAAGCCTTTCAGGTTGCCAGGCACGAGCGAGACGCCCAGCCCGCTTTCCACCAGGGTCATTACGGTGGCCATGAAGTCCGGTTCGCTGATGACGCGCGGCGAAAAACCCGCCTGCCGGCACGTGGCCAGTACTTCGTCATACAATCCCGGCGCGCCTTGGCGGTGGAATTGCACAAAGGATTCGGCCGCCAGCTTTTTTACAGGAATCAACTTTTGCCCCGCCAACGGATGGCGGATGGGAAGTGCGATCGTCAACTCGTCGATATAAACCGTCTCCTGGAAAAAATCCGGGGCGCGCTCCGCCGGCAGCGGACGCGAAAACGAGAGGTCAATGCGCCCTTCGTCGAAGGCCGCCAGTTGCTGGTCGGGATTCAGTTCGAACAGGTGCAACTCCACCTTCGGGAATTGCCGCCGGTAGGTTTGTACCAGGTCCGGGAGAATGGGGGCCGTCGCGGAGCCGAAAAAGCCGACGTTCAACCGGCCCACTTCGCCGCGGGCCGCGCGTTGTGCCAGCCGGGCCGCCTCGCCCGCCCGGCGGAGAATCTCCACGGCCTCGCCCCAAAACAGCCTGCCCGCCACCGTCAACTGGACGCTGCGTTTGGTGCGCAACAACAGTTTGACCTCGAGTTCGGCTTCCAGGTCGAGAATGGTCTGGCTGATGGCGGGTTGGGCGACGTGCAAACGACGGGAGGCCTCGCTGAAATTGAGGTGCTCGGCGACGGCGGCGAAGTAGCGGAGATGCCGGAGTTCCATGCCGGAGACATTATCGCAAAATACGATGACAGCAAGCACATCATACGATTTCCGCGATGAGACGGTTTATGCGATAAAGAAGCTGTCAACGGCGGCAGGCCGGCGACGACAACCAAAAATAGAAAATTATGAACACCAAAGATCTCTTCACTCCGTTGCCACTCGGGCCGCTTACTTTGCCCAATCGCCTCCTCATGCCGGCGCTTACCCGGATGCGCGCCCGCATGCCGGGCAACCTTCCCTGGGAACTCAACGCGGAGTATTATCGGCAGCGGGCCTCCGCCGGGCTGATCATCACCGAAGGCACTCCCGTTTCGCCGCGCGGACACGGTTATTACCACACCCCGGGGATCCACACCGAAGCCCAGGCCGAAGGCTGGCAGTTGGTTACTGAAGCCGTCCATGCCGCCGGTGGCCGGATTTTTCTCCAGCTCTGGCACGTGGGCCGGCAGTCCCACAATGACCTGCAGCCCAACGGCGCGGCGCCGGTGGCGCCCAGCGCGATTGCGGGCATTGGGCAGGCCCATGTGGCGCCCGGCGTGCAGAAGGATTATCCGCTGCCGCGCGCGTTGACGACCACTGAGGTGGCCGCCACGGTTGGCGAATTTCGGCGCGGCGCCGAACTCGCCCAGCAGGCAGGCTTTGACGGCGTGGAACTGCACGGGGCGAATGGCTATTTGATCGAACAGTTCTTATCCGACAATTCGAATCACCGAACGGACCAATACGGCGGCAGTCTCGCCAATCGCGTCCGTTTTTTGCTGGAGGTTACCGAGGCGGTCACCTCCGTCTGGCGGGCGGATCAAGTGGGCGTCCGGTTGTCGCCCGCCAACACCTACGGCGGCAGCGAGCCCAGCGACCGGTTGGGCACCTATCGCCACGTCGTGCGCGAATTGAATCATTTCGGCCTCGCTTACCTGCACTTTGTGGAACCGCGCGTTGCCGGCAACCAGGATCTGCTCCATTTCGATGACGCCTTGAGCTCGCGCCATTTCCGCCCGCTGATCACGGGCCAAACGAAGTTGTTTTCGGCTGGCGGCCACAGTTTGGAAAGTGCACGTGCCGCCCTCGTGAGCGGCGAAGCCGATGCCATCGCGTTCGGGCGAGCTTTCATCGCCAACCCGGATCTGGCTTATCGCCTCGCCACCGGCGCACCGCTGAATCGGTATCACCGCGAGACCTTCTACGGCGGCACGGCAGCGGGCTACACGGATTATCCCGCTCTTAAACCGGCCGCAGCCGCCGTGCCAGCCTGAGTTGCCTCCGCGATACCAGCCAGCTTCCGAGGCGCTTGAGACCCGTCGACGGGGAGATTTTGGTCCGGTCGCCCGATGAGAGCTGGTCCCAATTTCAGGGCGGTGCGTGGGGATGGTTTGGGCGCGGTCATTGGCAGGCGCGGCGTGTTCGGAGAACGCGCCCCATCGGAAGGCAATCTTCACTCCGCATGCGCACCATCACAAAAGGGCTTGTTGCCTGACCGGCCGCAACGGCATAAGGTCAATCGATTCCGGATTTCATAGGTCTCCCCGCTGGCGGAGATCACGGGGACGCCGCCGCGAACCCAGATGGGACCACTTACCTTTTTGTCCGGATCCTCGATGAGAACCAGGGACCGCTTGAAATTAGGTTCAATGGGTTTGCCCATTTCCCGATCCCAAGCCACCAGCCGCCCGGCCGGACAATGGCCGGCCTCAAACTCCACCAAACGCCGGGCTTCCGGGTTGTCCGTCTGCTTGACCAGGTTCCAAATGCGGCCTTTCGCATCGCAAAAGCGCGCAAAGGCACAGAGATTTCCCTGGTCGGTGAGCACCATCGTGGGGCCTTCAATGGTCTCTGCTTGTTCCAAATACGGCTCACGACTGGCGGTTTCCGTGCCGTTGAATTTCACGTTTTTGTGCGTGCCGTCGCAGAAAGGTTTGGTGGCGGATTGGCCGCAACGGCAGAGAGCGTATTGGGGCTCCACGGGAAATTTTTTCTCTTCCTGATAGTCCAGTGAATCACCCTCGGCATTGGTGACGATCCGTTCCTGACTGAGTGGCAGGGCGCCGCTAACGAGATAGGGGCCATCCTTGGTGACTTCAATTTTGAAATCCGGGTGGGGGTTCGTTTTCATAATAAGGTGGTATTTAGGATAGCATGATTAAAAATGTTGTCATCCCTCCGGGCCATTTTTTTTCCAAGGAATATGCCGATCGGACGGTTTCCCGGCGCGGGTTGACGTCGGCGGGGACGCGCCCAAACGGCCAGGGCGCGTGGACCCAGCCAGGAAGTTAATCGCGATTATTGATGGGCCGCGGGTGACGGTGTTTTTTTTGCGGACGGTTAGCCTTTCGGCGCGGAAATTTCGCATTGTGGGATGGCAGGCGATCGCCGGCCAACCCATGTCGGAGGCAAGACAGACGAGTAGGATTATCACCAAGAGGCGGCGTTGGGCCGCCGCCGGGCGGCTGGACCGCACCCCGATTTTCCCAGGTTCGACTGCCACCCATGACGAACAAATGAACTGAACAACCAAACCTAACCAGCGAAGAAAGCGAACATACCATGAACCAATACCACAAACTCTATACCCCGGCCGATTCGGTCATCGTATTTATTGACCAACAACCCCAGATGCTGTTTGGCGTGGCGAGTGCCGATCGGGCCACGCTGATCAACAACACCACCCTGATTGCCAAGGTGGCCAAGGAATACAACGTGCCCGCCGTGCTCACAGCGGTGGAGACGGAGTCGTTCAGCGGCTACGTTTGGCCGCAGTTGCTGGATGTGTTCCCGGGCCAGCCCGTCATCGAGCGGACTTCCATGAATTCGTGGGACTCGCCGGAATTCCGGAAAGCCATCGAAGCCACCGGACGGAAAAACATCATCCTGACCGGGCTTTGGACGGAAGTCTGCATCACCTGGCCCACCATTGAAATGCTGGGGGCCGGTTACAATATTTATGTGGTGGAAGATTGCTGCGGCGCGACTTCGGCCGCGGCGCAGGAGGCGGCGCTGTCACGCATGGTCCAGGCCGGAGCGGTGCGGTTGACCACCATTGCGGCCATCCTGGAATGGCAGCGTGATTGGAAGAACAAGGAGCACTACAACGCCTTGATGGGGCTGCTGAAATTCCAGGCCGGCGCTTATGGCATTGGGGTGGAATACGCCTACACGCTGGTGCACCACGCGCCGCAGTCGGCGCAAAAGCCGCAGGTTGTGCCGCAGAAAGTGCATTGAAGCGGGCAAACCAAAACCTATGAACGCTAGAATTCTGGGCGCATGGTTCGCGGTGGCGCTCTGTGCCGCCGGCGCGAACGCGGCTGACGCCAGCGCCGGCCCCACGGAAAATGTTTTTGACGCCCACCCCCTGGGCATCAAGTTGTCGGTGAAAATGATCGGACCGTATACGCAGGCGGCCGATTTGCAGATCATCTGTCTTTTCAAACACAAGGCGGCGGGTGATACCTACGAAGGCGCGGCCAAGGCCACGGATGAGCATCTCGCGGGGATTCTTTCCGCCGTGCGCAATCGGGGTGAGTTCGTGGGTGAACTGGGCGAGACGTTTCTGTTTCATCCACCCAAAGGGGCCATTCCGGCGAAACGGTTCATGGTGATCGGCCTGGGCGAGGAAAAGGATCTTTCGCTGGATTCGTTGCGACTGGTGGGGCGGATCGCGGCGCGTGAAGCGGTGCGCTTGGAGGCGAAGCAGGTGGCCTGGGCGCCGGTCATTCGTGACGAGGGCAATACGAACATTGAAGTGGGAGCGGGAGACCGGGCCTTTGTGGAGCAACTGCTGGCCGCCTACGATACCGAGAAACGCCTGCAGGCGCAGGCGCTGGCCCCGCCCTTCAGTATCGAAGCGGTGGTGATCGAGGCCGGCCCTGCCTACTTCGACAGCGCGGTGAAGCAGGTCGGTGAGGGGATCGCCACCGCCACGGCAGCCTTCGGCCAGCGCGAGGCCCGGCCGTACACCTCAACTGAAAAGCAATAGCCCATGCGCCCTGACTGGCTCATCTCCTTGACCATCGCCACGCCCTTCCTGGCGTCAGCGGATGAGCCGGTCCCGGCCGCGGAAACGCCTGCTCCGCCACCGTCCTATAAAATCCTGCGGTTTGACGAAGATTATGCCTGTCTGGCCAATCCCGCGCTGCGGGGTGATGGGCTGGATCCGCTGAAATATATTCCGCTCTGGACCAACGGGCTGGCGACCTATTTGACCGTGGGCGGAGAGTTGCGCGAACGGTTTGAAGCGGCCAAGGATCCCGGTTTCGGCGTGCAGGGCGATCACGATGCCTATTGGCTGCAGCGGATTACGCTGCTGGGGGACCTGCACGTGGGTGACCGGCTGCGCTTTTATGTGGAGGGGATTTCCGGGTTGGAGGAAGGCGAAGCGCAGCCGGCGCCGCCGCCACAAAACGATCCGCTGGATCTGCAATTCGCTTTTGTGGATGTCGTTCCCTATTTGACCGGCGATGAAAGCCTGACGGTGCGGGCGGGGCGTTTTGGAATGAGCCTCGGCTCCGGCCGGTTGGTGGCGACGCGGGCCGCGCCGAACATCCCCTTCAAGTTCGATGGGGCTGAATTGCTCTACGTGAATCCGGGGTGGACCTGGACGGCGTTCCTCACGCGGCCCGTGCTGGAAGCTCCCAATCAGCTCTCGAATGCGGACAGCGGCACGGCGTTTTGGGGTATTTATGGCACGCACTGGCTCGATCCGGCCCAGCAGCTCGGCTATGACCTCTACTACCTGGGCATCGAGCGTGAACACGGCGACTATGCCTCCGGCACCGGCCGGGAGCTGCGGCATTCCTTTGGCAGCCGTCTGTTTGGGGAACGGAACCACTGGGATTGGAATGCCGAGGCCGTTGCCCAAACCGGAACTTATGGGGATGAGTCCATCCTGGCTTGGACGGCCAGCCTCGACGCCGGTTACACGTTGAAAACCGACTGGGAGCCGAGATTCGGCTTGAAGGCGGATGTGGCCAGCGGCAACACGGGCGATGGCCGGCAGGGGACGTTCGACGCGCTGTACTTTAAATCGGGTTATTTCAATGACGCCAGCCTGTTGCGGCCGGAAAACATCATCGACCTGCATCCGAATGTGGGCTTTGCCCCCGCCCGGTCGGTGTCGGTGGACGGCGGCGTGGATGTCTTCTGGCGTTACTCCAGGAATGATGGGATTTACAGCCCGGCCGGTTTCCTCGAATTACCGGCGAGCAACCATCGCTCGGCCTATGTGGGCACCGCGCTGGACGTGAATCTGGAATGGCGGATTCAGAAGCATATTTCCTTGCTGGCGTCTTACGTTCACTTCGCCACCGGCGATTACATTCAGGCGGCCCGGGGCGGCCAGGTGGACTATGTGTCCACGACCCTCAGTTTCATTTTTTAGGCCAGACGATCATCAACATGAACGAGCCAATCCATGTGGCCATTGTGCGGCGGGTGAAACCGGGCCGCGAGGCCGAGTTCAAACAGGCGTTGCTGGATTTCCTTCAAGCTTCGTTTGCCCACGGCGGTGTGTTGGGGGCGGGCATGGTGGTGCCACCTCCCGGTTCCAATTCCCGTGAGTATGGCGTGTTGCGCACTTTTGCCGGTGAGCAGGAGCGGAATGCCTTTTATGAATCAGCCCTGTACCAGAGCTGGCAGGAGCGTTGCAAAAGCTTGACCGAGGATGAGCCAGTGTGCCGGCAGCTCCACGGACTCGAGGCCTGGTTCCGCAATCCCAGCCAGCCCAATCCGCCGGAATGGAAAATGGCATTGCTCACCTGGATTGCTGTCTGGCCCATCAGCATGGCCGTGCCGGCGGTGCTCACCCCGCTCATTGGCGCCCGCGTATCGAACGTGATTTTCGCCGGGGCGGTCGCCGCCGGGATTGTCCTGGCGCTGACTTGGGGGGCCATGCCCCTCCTGGTGCGCCTCGCCCGGCGCTGGCTGCAATAAATAATCCAACCTAAACCATATCCATGAAACCAACCAAACAAGCCGATCTGATTCTCCACCACGGACGCATCACCACCCTCGACCCGAAACATCCGGAGGCCGCCAACCTGGCCATCAAAAACGGCCGCATTGTGGGGGTGGATGAGGCGGAGGAATATGAGCATGGCCCGGACACCACGATTATCGATTTGCAGGGCCGCCGCGTCATCCCCGGTCTCAATGACTCACACCTGCACGTCATTCGCGGGGGCTTGAATTACAATCTGGAGCTTCGCTGGGATGGCGTGCCCTCGCTGGCCGACGGATTGCGGATGCTCCGGGAACAGGCGCAGCGCACGCCCCCCGGCCAATGGGTGCGCATTGTTGGCGGGTGGTCCGAATTTCAATTCGCCGAGCGGCGCATGCCGACGCTGGCG
>CAYTJG010000104.1:0-18089 GCA_964437865.1 uncultured Bifidobacteriaceae bacterium
GATGTTCTCCACGAGGACGATGTTGCCGTGGGCGTTGAGCACTTCCACGAAGCGGCTCATGTGCGTGCCTTTGAATTCCTTGGGTAGATCCACAAACATGCCGATGGTGGCCACGGTGTTTTGCACTTGCCGTGCCCGGTCGCGCACTTGGATGGGGAAACGCAAGCCGCGCACCCCAACCTTGTCGATGGGCAGTTCCCGGTCGTCCCGCCGGCTCTGCATATCGTGCAGTTCCTCCGGCGCCGCTTTTTGTCTGTTGCGAGACATGGGGGAACAGTAGCAGCTTTGCCGGATTTGGCAAAAAGGTTTGGCGGCGGTCAGGACGCGGTCTTGGTTTTGGCCCAGCGTTCGCGTATTGTCTTTTCCTGTGCCCGCCACTGACCGCCAGACCGCTGAAGCCTTGATTGCCGCCGCCCGGGAACTATCCGCCGGGGTGGAACGGCTGCGGTTCGCCGCGCCCGTGGCCCACGTCTACAATCCGCTCACCTATGCCTGGCTGGCGCACGCAGAGTATCTGCGCCGGTTTGGTGCCGGGCGCAAACGGGTGGTCTTCCTGGGCATGAATCCCGGCCCCTTTGGCATGGTGCAGACGGGCGTGCCGTTTGGCGAGATTGCCGCCGTGCGCGACTGGATGAAGATTTCGTCGCCGATTGGCCAGCCCCGGCTCGCCCATCCGCAACGGCCGGTGCTGGGCTATGATTGCCCGCGCTCCGAGGTGAGCGGCCGGCGGCTCTGGAAACTGTTCGCCGACCGGTTTGGCTCACCGGAGCAGTTTTTCGCCGGCCATTTCGTGGCCAATTATTGTCCGCTGGCGTTCCTGTCCGTCACCGGCAGCAATCTTACGCCCGACAAACTGGCGCGCGCTGAACGGGCGCGGCTTACCGAGATTTGCGATGGGCATTTGCGCCGACTGCTCGAGGTTTTGTCGCCCGCCTGGGTGATTGGCGTGGGGGCTTTTGCTCGCGATTGTGCTGAGCGGGCGGTGGGCGATGCCCCAATCCGCATCGGCCAGGTGCTTCATCCCAGTCCCGCCAGTCCCAAGGCCAATCGTCACGATTGGACGGTGACGGCGGCCGCTGAGTTGGTGGCGCAGGGCGTTTGGAAATGAACGGACTGATTGGTGGACTCGGACGACTTTTGAATAGGCCGATGCGTTCGGGGCAAAAAGCACAAAAATGTCGTCGTTGCCGCCGATCGGTTACACCTGTGGCGTGTGCTTCGTTTCGGGAGCGGGAACCATCCCGGCCACGGCAAGCGCTTTGTGCAGGTAATAGCGCACGTGTTTTCCGCTGAAACCGGCCAGCCGGCCAAATTCCCTGTATCCCAGTTTTTGGTAAAAACCGAGGGCTTGAAAATTGTAGGTGTCCAGCAGCGCATGTTGGCATCCACGCTGTCGCGCCTCCAGTTCGGCGGCCTTCACCAGTTCCGAACCATGTCCCAGGCGCCGGTGCCGTTCGTTTACCCACAGGAACGCGATTTCGAGGTAATTCCAATAGGTTTTTCCGGTGAGGCCGCCCATGATTGCGCCCTCTTCGTCCCGGGCAAACACGCACAGGCGCCGCACATCTTTTCCCACGAAAGCGGCGTTATAGTCATGTGTACCGGCCACTACCAGCGCTTCATCGGCCGCCGCCGGTGCATCGGTAATTTCGATTTTCATAAACGGGCGGTCGTTGCGATTTAGCCGTCACCGCGTCCTCTGCGCCGAGTTGTTTGATTATAGAGCCGGGCAACATTTGCTCAGGCGATCAAGTTACAGGTCTGTCCGCCAGCGACGGTACCCTGGCCTTTTAATTAAATCGAGCGCATCAGCGGCCGATCAAGCAACTGGGTGTAACACACGATGCACGGTTTCACCCAAAACCCGGGCGGTGCTGGGTTTGGGCAATAAGTCCTGGAAGCCAAGCTCCCGCACCTTTTCTGCGGTCAGGACTCCGCTGTAGCCCGTCATCAATATGATGGCCAGTCGTGGTTGAATTTGGAGTAATTGGCTGGCGAGGGTTATGCCATCCATTTCCGGCATGGTCAGATCGGTGATGACCACATCAAAAGGCTTCGGTTGGTCGCGAACGGCGGCAATCGCTTCCTGCGCGCAAGTTTTCGTGGTGACAGCATAACCCAGCCGCTCAAGCACCTTCTTCCCGAGCTTTGCCAGGGCCGGTTCGTCGTCCACGAGCAAAATGTGCTCGCCTTGGCCGTGGGGAACGGGCGTGGCTTCAAGTTCCCGCCCCGCGGCTTTGGTTTCAATCACGGGGAAATACAAATGAAAGGAGGATCCCTTGCCCGGCTGGCTGTAAACCGAAATGGCCCCGTCGTGGCTTTTCATGATGCCATGCACCACCGCCAAGCCTAACCCGGTGCCCTCGCCCACCGCCTTGGTGGTGAAAAAAGGATCAAAGATTCGTTCCAGCGTGGCACGATCCATGCCGCGACCGGTGTCACTGACCGACAGCCGCACGTAGCTTCCCGGACGCAGTTCGGGATGAAG
The DNA here is from genome assembly GCA_964437865.1 of uncultured Bifidobacteriaceae bacterium. Lineage (GTDB taxonomy): Bacteria > Verrucomicrobiota > Verrucomicrobiia > Limisphaerales > UBA11358 > UBA11358. Next base: position 2,489 of record CAYTJG010000104.1, read on the forward strand.
CTTGGCAAAATCCGCATCCACTTCCATGACGCCCAGTTCGACTTTCAGGGTGCCCGGCTGACTGTGCATGGCATGCCAGGCATTGGTGCCGAGATTCATGATCACCTGATGAATCGCGGTGGCATTGGCCAGCACGGTGGGCGTTTCTTTCAGCTCGGTTTGAATCCGGATGGTGGCCGGCACACTGGCCCGCAACAAGTTAAGCGCCTCCAACACGACGCGGTTGAGGTTAACGGCTTTGCGCTCCGGTTTGTTTTGGCGGCTAAAGGTGAGGATTTGTTTGACCAGGTCGGTCGCACGTTGGGTGGCCTGCGAAATGTTCTCCAGAATTTCCAGGATCAACGGATTTTTTTCCGCCTCCACCTTCATCAGGTAAGTGCCGCTGACGATGGCGGTCAGGATGTTGTTGAAATCATGGGCAATGCCGCCCGCCAGCAGGCCGAGGGATTCCATCTTTTGCGATTGTCGGAATTGTTCCTCCAATTGGCGGGTCGCGGTGATGTCTTCGGCGGTACCGACCACGCGGTAAACTTCCCCCGTACCGTTGCGCAACGGAAAGGCACGGTCATGAATCCAGCGCAGTGAGCCATCGGGTCGGAGGATGCGATAAACTTCCTCGTATTCGCCCCTGGTTTGTTGGGTTGCCGCCGCCTGGGCCACGCGTTCCCGATCCTCGGGATGAATGGCCTCCAGCCAGGTTCCGGGAGAGGAATAAAGACTTTCGCAGGTGCGCCCCCAGATTTTTTCGTAGGCCGGGCTGATGTAGAGCAGCCGGTGCTCGGCGGGGGCGGTGATCCAGAAAACCTCGTTGATGGTTTCGGCGATCTGGCGGAATTTCAATTCGCTCTCTCGCAGTTCCTCCGCGGCCCGTTTGCTGTCCGTGATTTCCACGAAGATGACGCCAACGCCATCGGGAGTGCCGTTGCGGTCAAGAATCGGGAAGAACGACTCCAACCAATGGCGCGGTTTACCCGGCTGGGCGGGAGTTTCACCGGACAGTTCCAGGCTCGGCATCGGCTCGCCCGTGACGAGCACCTGATGCAGCAACGGCTCGGCCAGAGGGGCAAGTTCGGGCAGGATTTCACCGACGGTTTTGCCCAGATGATCCTTGAGGGCCACGCCGTTGATTTTGGCCACCGTTTCGTTGAGTTGCACAAAACGCAGATGTTTGTCCAATAACACCAAGCCTGCCGGTGCGTTGGTAAAGAAAGCATTGAGCCGTTGCTCACGCAAGGCCACTTCGGCCTCTAACCGCTTGCGTTCGGTGTCGTCAAACAAAATGCCTTGCGTGCCCACGATTTGGCCGTCCGGACCAAAGACCGCCGATTTCACCACTTGCAGATACCTTTTGCCACCCTCGGCCGTGGCATGGACTTCTTCCACATGGATCGGCTGGCCGGTGCGCAAAATTTCTTCATGGTGTTTGCTTGCCTCGCGGAGCAACTGGAGGATTTCCGGGCGCACCGGTCGGTGGTCCGCCGCTTCCATCGCCACGAGTTCATCCGGTGTCCGCCCCATGATCTGGTCCGCCTCCAGGCCGCGGAGTTGGCAAAACCAAGAGTTGGCAAAGACATAGCGGCCCGCGCGATCCTTGCGGAAGATGCCGGCCGGCATTTGATCAACCAGGGAATGATAGAGCGCCTGCGACGCTCGTAGCGCTGCCTCCGCCTGTTTACGCCCGGTAATATCCCGAAAAGACCAGATTCTCCCATAGGACTTTCCCGTCTGGTCCCGAACGGGTGATGAATACCGTTCCAAAACAGTGCCATCAATCAATTCAATCTCGTCCTGACTGACCGCGTCCGGGTGGGCGTAAAGGTAGGCGATTCGCTCAGTAAACTGCCGGGGGTTTTTGGTCCGGTTTGTGGCGAAGACGAGCTTCGCCGCGTCATCTTTGTCCGCAAGGACGTGCTGGGGAAACTGCCACAGCTCGTTCATCCGCCGATTTTGGAGGACCGGTTTACCCCGGCTGTCGACCACCAAGATGCCGTCGATTGAAGCATCCAGTTGCGCTTCCAGCAGGGCGGTCTTCCAGCGCAATTCCGCCTCTGTTTGCTGATGCTTATCGCGCAACCGCTTTTGTTCCAATGCACGTTCGACCGCATTCCCCAGACGCGCCACCCGGTCCTTGAGCAGGTAATCGGTCGCCCCGCATTTCATGGCTTCCACCGCGACGTCTTCGCCCACCGTTCCCGACACGAGGATGAACGGAATATTCAAGCCACTGGCCTGGGCGAGTTGGGCCGCTCGCAAGCCGCTGAACTGCGGCATTGAATAGTCGGAAAGGACAAGGTCCGGCAATTTTTTCAGTTCTGCCAGAAAATCCGATTCGGTCTCGACGCGTTTCCATTGCGGATCGAATCCGGCCTGGCGCAATTGGGCCACCATCAATTCCGCATCATCTGGCGAATTCTCGGCGATCAAAATATTCAGCAGCGTAGCCATGAATAGTCACAATTCGGGCGCCTGGTTGAGCAACAGCCAGTACATCCCCAATTCCTGCACGGCGGCGGAGAAGCCATCAAAATTCACCGGTTTGACGATATAGCTGTTGACGCCCAGGTTATAGCTTTCAATCATGTCTTGTTGCTCCTTGGACGAAGTCAGCACCACCACCGGAATCATCGAGGTGTCAGGGTTGTGCTTGATGCGTTTCAAGACTTCCATGCCATCAATCTTCGGGAGTTTCAGATCCAGCAAAATCAGTCTCAGCCGGTTGTCCACCTTGCGTTGGACGTGTGCGCCCCGGGAAAAGACGAAATCCAGCGCCTCCGCGCCGTCGCGGGCAATTTGAATGCGATTGGCCAGGTTCGCCTTCTGCAAGGCACGCAAGGTCATGTCCAGATCGTCTTGGTCATCCTCGACCAGCAGGATTTCAATTCTGTTCATTTCATGCTTAATCCGGTTTCCACTTCAATGTCAGGCCGGGTCGCTGGATTTCAACCTGGTTTTGGTTCATGGTTTGTTTTCTCCTTCAAGCGTGAAATAAAAAGTGGCCCCCTGGTCCACCTTTCCTTCTGCCCACACACGGCCGCCATGCCGTTGCACAATCCGCTGCACAATCGCCAGACCGACGCCCGTGCCCTCGAATTGGTCTGCGCGATGCAGCCGCTGAAACACGCCAAACAACTTGTTCCCATACTGCATGTCAAAGCCCGCCCCGTTGTCGCGCACGAAAAAAACATTTTCGCGCTCCTCCTGCCGGGCGCCGATCTCCACGACGGCCGGCGCGCGATCACGCGAGTATTTGATCGCGTTGGACAACAGATTGACCCAGACCTGTTTTAAGAGGGCCGGATCGGCCTGGCAGGGAGGCAGTTCCGCAATCCGCAGTTCGAGTTGCCGGCCTTCCCGCTGTGGTTTCAATTCATCCAGGGCTTCCCGCACCAGTCGGGCTGAATCCACGGACTGACGGTTTACGGATTGACGGTTCAAACGCGAGAACGCGAGCAAATCATCAATCAACCTCCCCATTCGCTGGCCGCCATTGCGAATGCGCTCCAGGTGACGCCGGCCTTCTTCGGGTATTTGCCTGCCAAAATCTTCCAGCACAATTCCCGCAAATCCATTCACGGCACGCAATGGGGCACGCAGGTCATGGGAAACGGAATAGGAGAACGCCTCCAGATCCTTGTTGGCTGCCTCCAGTTCGGCGGTGCGTTCGGCAACTCGCTGCTCCAACTCGGCGTTCAGGGTCTTGATTTCGGCCTCCACCCGTTTTAACTCGTCCACGTCGGTGTTCGTGCCGAACCATTGCTCCACCTGGCCGCTGGCATTTAGGAACGGCTGGGCGCGAGTCAGGAACCGGCGGAAGCATTCGTCCGCTCCGCGTAAGGGGAATTCCATTTCAAAGGGCCGGCCGGCCGCAATCGCCACCTTCCATTTGGCCATTACTTCCGGCAGCAATTGCGGGTCATGAACACTTTGCCAACCCCAGCCTTCCATTTGTTCGGCCGTGGTCCCGGTATATTCATACCAACGCTGGTTGTACCACAAAATGAATCCGTCAGCGCGCGCAATCCACGCCAGTTGCGGAATTGAATTGGCCATGGTCGCGAAACGTTGCTCGCTTTCCCGCAAGCGGACCTCAGCCTGTTTGCGCTCGGTGATGTCGGCCCGAATGGCCACATATTGGCGTGGCTTGTCATCCTTGTTGAGGAACGGCACGATGGTGGTGTCCACCCAGTAGAAAGATCCGTCCTTCGCGCGATTCTTGATCTCACCTTTCCAGACTCTGCCGCGCATGATCGTGGCCCACAGGTTGCGGATGAACTCCTTTGAATGATAGCCGGAGTTGATGAGGCGATGATCCTGGCCCAGCAGTTCCTCGCGGGCATACTTGGAGATGGCGCAGAACTTGTCGTTGACGTAGGTGATTTTCCCCTGCGGATCGGTGATGGCCACAATGGCGTGCTCGTCCAGTGCGGCCTTTAAGTCCTCAACTTCCTTGAACGAGGCTTTGAGTAGTTCTTCCGCCTGTTTGCGCTCGGTGATGTCGGCCCGGATGGCCACATACTGGCGCGGCTTAGCATCCTTGTTGAGGAACGGCACGATGGTGGTGTCCACCCAATAAAACGTGCCGTCCTTCGCGCGGTTCTTGATCTCGCCCTTCCAGACTTTGCCGTGCGAGATCGTAGTCCACAGGTTGTGGATGAACTCCTTTGAATGATAGCCGGAGTTGATGAGGCGGTGATCCCGGCCCAGCAGTTCCTCGCGGGCATACCTGGAGATGGCGCAGAACTTGTCGTTGACGTAGGTGATCTTTCCTTGCGGGTCGGTGATGGCCACAATGGCGTGCTCGTCCAGTGCGGCCTTTAGGTCGCTGATTTCCTTGAAAGAGTTTTGCAGTTGCTGTTCCGCCCGTTGCCGTTCCTGCACTTCACGCTTCAGGGTCTCGTTGGCGGCTTCAAGCTGTCGCGTGCGTTCGACCACACGCTGCTCCAGTTCCCCATAGGCTTTGTGCAATGCGCCGGGACTTGGCAATGCCAGCGCCTGCGGAATCAGTTTTACCAATAAAATCGCCGTCGGTACGGATGCCAGTGCGGTGATGGCCTTGATGCTGCCGGACAGCCAATAGTTCGCGTGCCAGATGTTCCAAATTTCCATCAGATGCGTTGTGCCACAGGCCAGGATGAACACGGCAAAACACACAAACATCCAATGAAATTTGAGGTCCCGCCGCCGGCGCACAAAATAGACCAGCGTGACGGGAATTGAGTAATAGGCCAAGACGATGAGCGCATCAGCGATGGCGTGCAGCGCGATCAAACTGGTCGTCCAAAGGTAGCAGCCGCCGTGCGGCATGAACGGCCCGGAAGTAAAGAAATGGCTGGACATATCCATGACAACAATGGAGTTGAGCATTAAATGTTCCGTTCCCCCCCCACAAAAGGCCTCTGGTTGACCTAGGTTATTCTTGCCTGCGAGTCGGTGATGACCTGGATGGTCTAATCGTCCGCCACGACCTTGAGGCTGCCACGTTCCGTGAGCAACACTGTTAATTATTGATCCGCCCCAACACAATTGACGATTCGGTTGGCCGACTGTTCAGATCTTGTCCAAACACACACCGGTGGCCTTGAACCAAATCATTCCAAGGTCCAACCTGGTGTTAATTCATGATAGAAGTTTTACCTGGCGTTGATAAATTTCCGTACATTGAGGACAAAGGCCATGCGAAAAAACAATTGCGGAGTGCTGTGAAAAGTAAGCCTCAACCTGTTGCCAGCATCCTTGGTCGTCGCGGATGCTTTTGCAGGAGGCGCAGATCGGCAGCAGACCGGTGAGGGTTTTGATCTGATTCGCCGCGCTCGAGAGTTTCTTAATCAACTGCTGGTTTTCAAACTCCGCCTGTTTTTGCCTGCTGATGTCGCGTGCGATAGAGGAGGCTCCGACGATTTTTTCGGCGGCGGTCTTGATGGGCGAAATGGTGATGGAAACGGGAAAGATCCGGCCGCTTTTGCGCAGACGTTCGGTTTCGTGCATGCCAAGAATGTCCCCACGCCGGATGCCGGCCAGGATCTCGAGCATTTCATCGCGCCGGTGCCGCGGGAACAGCGTGACTATGGAATGGCCAATTATTTCGTCCGCGCGGTAGCCAAACAGGCGTTCCGCCGCCGGATTCCAACTGACGATGCGACTGTCAAGGTCTGTGCCGTAAATAGCGTCATCGCTCGACTCGACAATGGCGACCAGGAACAACCTCGCCTCCGCTGCGCGTTTGCGCCGCCGCCGATCTTGTGCCGCCTCCAACTCACGTTCCAACGCGGGGCCCAGTCTGGAAAGGTCACCCTTGATGATATAGTCGTCAGCGCCGTCCAGCATCGCCGTCACGGCTTTCTCTTCGCCAAAAACGCCGGAAACCATGATGAAAGGAATATCGAGTCTCTGGTTGCGAAATAATTTTAACGCCTCCGGTCCGCTGAACTGGGGCAGGACATAATCTGCGATGATGGCGTCCCACGACCCTTGTTGCAAGGCGGCCAGAAATTCCGCCCTCGTTTCAACACGGTGAGGTAGGGTTGCAAACCCCTGGCGCTCCAATTCGGCCAATAACAATTTCGCGTCGTCAGCAGAATCTTCCACCATCAAAATCTGCGTGGTTTTGCCGTCCATGGATATTCAGAATAATCAAATTAATGTGACCCATGCAGAAGTTTGTGCAACAGCCGATAGGTGACATTTGGTTTGTTTGCCAAGACGGCTCAGACCCGAATTTGGTGATTCCTCTCCTGGTTTAGTGGCGTGGATTACGCCCGGTAGCGTGTGGATTTCCGCGGCCAGGTGGGCGCGCTAATTGCGCATGGCGAGGGTCTTTTCCTTGGGGGCCTGTGCACGCTTGGCCGGCTGGGAGCGGGCGGCGGCGGCGGTGGCAACGGGTGGACTGTCGAGGTCGCTGCCCGGGCCCGCGTTGCCGCGGACCAAGCGGATAAGGCCGCCGACCGAACGTTTCATGGATTCGGCCTCGGTCGTGAGTTCGTTGGCCACGGACGCGGTTTGGCCGGCGGAACTGGCATTGTCCTGGGTGACCCGATCCATTTGCGTGACAGCGGTGTTGATCTGCTGAATTCCGGCGCTTTGATCGTGCGAGGCACGCGCCACTTCGCCGGCCAGTTTTTCCACTTCGGCGGCCTTGGTCACGATCTCGCCCAAGGCGGCCGCCACCTGGCGGCTGATCTGGACGCCTTCGGCCGAGTGGCCGCTGGCGGTTTCCACTTCCGCCGCCGTTTCCTTGGCCGCGGTCGTGCTGCGCTGCGCCAGGTTGCGGACTTCCTCCGCCACCACGGCAAATCCCAGGCCGGCCTCGCCCGCCCGCGCGGCCTCGACCGCCGCGTTCAGCGCCAGCAAATTGGTCTGCGAGGCAATCTCATGAATGAGCTTGTTGATCTTGCCAATGGCCGCGCTGGAGGTGTTGATCTGGTTGATGGTCTGCTGGAGGGCGTCCATCTGTTGCACGCTTTGTTCGGCGGCGGCATGGGTGAGGCGGGCCAGTTCGGTGGCTTGCCTGGCGTGTTCGGCATTGTTGTTCGTGGTGGACGTCAGTTGGGCCAGGGCCGAGCTGGTCTGCTCGATGGAGGCGGCCACCTCGTTGCTGCCCTGGGCCAGTGCCTGGCTCGATTGATTGAAATGCTCGGCCGCCTGACGGACTCGATGGGAGCGATCGGCGATTTCACGCGCCGTTTGTTCGAGCGGCGTGGTCATGAAGAAACGCATGCACACGGTCACCAGCCCGGCCAGGATCACGATCAGGCCCGCCATGGTGGCGAGGGAAACCGACAGGTTGATCCGGCTGAAATCATCCTGAAACTGGTCGAGGTTCTTTTCGGCGCTGCGCAAGGCTTGGTCTGAGAAGCGCAGCACAAGGACACCCAGAACGTCGCCGTGGTGGCGCTCGGTGTGGCAGGAAATACAGTTATCGCCGGCCACCAGCGGTTTGTAGATTTCGAAGGAGCCGGTGGTCTGGCGCTTGAGTGGCTCCGTGCGGCTGAGCAACTGCGATTTTAATTCGGCCGCCAGGTCGGTGTGTAGCCGCGCCGGCACGGTGGTGTAGGCGATGTGACCCTTGAAATCCGTCAGGGATGCCTCCTGCAGATCGGGCAGGGCGGCTTGTTGGTGAATGATCTTTTCAAACAGGTCCATGTCGCCGGTGCCCATTACGCCTTCCAGCGAAGTGGCCATGGCCTGTCCGGTGCAATCGACCCATTTCCATTGGCGCTCCACCTCGCCGGCCTTGCTGCTGGCCGAGAAGCGTCCCACGGTGGCGAGGGAGAAATAGCGTTGGGTGAAGGAAGAGGCAAGATAGACGGCCAGCAGACCACCTAGCAGCACCAGCAATAATTTTGTTTGTAGTTTCATTGACACAGGCGGATCAAGTGCCGCGGCGCATTCTGATACACCGGGCGTTTTCGCTGTCCACGGCTTGCATATCGGCGATGAAGGGAAGTGTTTTAATGGTTTTGTTAGCCATATTTTGCCAATTTTGAAGCAAGAGTTGGGTGGGTGGCGACACGGTTTCCGCGGCCGACGCGGGGCTCACCGGCCCGGAGTTTTTCAAATCGCTTGCCGATCCCAAGGGTGCCCCCTAGGCTGGGGCGATGGAAACCATGTTCAATCCCCAGCGCGGTCATGTCTGCGCGCGGCCCCGGGGCAATTTTAAGCCAGCCGGTCGTTGAACTGTTTTATTAGTGCCATGCCAGCCTGCCCGCCTGTGGAAAATCTCATCTATCAACTCCCGACCATTCTGGAACCGCTCGACTTGGCGGCGCTTTTTTCCAAGCCGCAACCGCTGGAAGTGGAGCTGGGGTGTGGCGATGCCTCCTTCCTGGTGGAATATGCGCGCCAGCATCCCGCGACCAATTTCATCGGGGTGGAGCGGTTGCTGGGGCGCTTGCAGAAGGTGGACCGCAAAGGCCGGCGCGCCGGCTTGAGCAATGTCAGCGGAGTCCGGATCGAATCTTCGTATTTTCTCCGCTATTTGCTGCCACCGCAATCCACGGTGGCGCTCCATATTTATTTTCCCGATCCCTGGCCCAAGAAGAAGCATCGCCGGCACCGGCTCATCAATGAACAGTTTCCCGGACTGGCCCGCGCGGTGCTCGCGCCCCGGGGCTGCGTGTTTCTGCGCACGGATGACCCGGATTATTTTGCGCAAATGAATGAGGTCTTCGGCGCCGCCCGGGAATTTGTGCCGGTGGAGACGCCGGCGGCTTTGGCGGAAATCACCACGGACTTCGAGCACGATTTCAATGCGCAGGGCATTCCGACCCTGCGTGCCGCCTTCCAGTTGGCCGCCGGTTCGAAATAACGGACGCTGATTCCCGGTGCGGGGCACAACGACGTGGCCGCCCAGTCGGCCGACTGGTGGCAGGGCGTGTTCAATTTTTGGCGCCCGGCAGGGGGAGCAGGAACCTGAAGGTGGCGCCCTGGCCCGGATGGTTCTCGATTTCGATCCAGCCATGATGTTGCCGGATGATGCCGTAGACGGTGGCCAAGCCCAGCCCGGTGCCTCGGCCGGGTTCCTTGGTGGTGAAAAAGGGATCGAAGATCTGGGGCAGGATTTCGGGCGGAATGCCGGTGCCGCTGTCGGCCACGCTGACAGAGGCAAAACTTCCGACGCGGGCCTCCGGATGGCGGCGCAACTCGTGGCGGCCGATTTCGGTCGCCACGGTTTCGATCAGCAGCCGGCCGCCTTGGGGCATGGCGTCGCGTGCGTTGGCGGCCAGATTCATGAGCACGCGTTCGAGCATCAGCGGATCGGCCTGGACCACTAATGGGGAGCCGGCCGGCCGGATTTCCAGCCGGATATGATTGCCCACCAGTTTTTGTAACATCTGCCCCAGCCGGCTGACAGCGCCGTTGAGGTCAAACGTCTGCGGTTGCAACCGCGATTGGCGGCTGAAGGTCAGAATTTCGGCGGTGAGTTCGGCCGCGTGTTGCGCCGCGTCGTTGATATCTTGCAGGGCCACGCGCGCCTCGGGCCCCTGGTCGTTTTCGGCCAGGAGCAGGCTGGCGTTGCCGCGTATCACCGTCAGCCAGTTATTGAAATCGTGCGCCACGCTGCCCGCCAGCCGGCCCAGGGCCTCCATTTTCTGTGACTGGCGCAAGGCCTCGCCCATGCGCTCGCGCTCGGCCGTTTCAGCCTGTAAAAGCTGGTGGGCCGATTCCAGTTCCCGGTTCCGCGCGGTCACCAGTGCCTGCATCTCAGCCAGCTTCAAATTCGCCTCCCGGCCCAGCCGCCATTTTTCGGTCAGGGCGTGGGCAAGTTGCATGACTTCGATATTGTCGAACGGCTTTTTTAAGATCGTCAGGCGGTCGGAAACGCCCAGCCGCACGATCATTTCATCCCACGAGTAATCGGCGAAGGCCGTGCACAGGACGATTTGCGTATCGGGAGCGATACTCCAGATTTGGGCGCTGGTCTCGATGCCGTCCCAGCCGGGCGGCATGCGGACGTCCATGAAGACCACGGCGTAAGGTTTTTGTTCCGCCAGCGACCGCTCCACCTCCGCCAGACCGTCCCGACCTTGATAAGCGGATGCCACCTCGAAGACGGCGGGCTGGGGCTGGGGCGCCGGCAAGCCAAACAGTGCGGTCTCGGTCGCGGCCAGGTCGGCGTGGCGGGCGGCGGGCGGGCACAGAATTTTGCGAAAGTCGGCGTGGATCGCCTGGTTGTCGTCCACGATCAGGAGGCGGCGGTTGAGGGGGAGACGCAACTCGTTCATGATTCACTCCGGGTGGGCCAGGGCAGATCCAGCACGAAGCGCGCGCCCAAGCCGGGGCCCTCGCTTTGGGCTGCCAGCGAGCCGCCGAGTTCCTTGGCGGCAATGGCGCTGCTGTGCAGACCGAAACCATGGCCGGCCTCGCGCGTGGTGAAGCCATGGTTGAAAATGCGGGTGAGATTCTCCGCGGGAATGCCCACGCCGTTGTCCTGCACGATGATTTGCAGGCGTCCCTCGCCGGAGCGCACCTGCAAGGTGAGCCGTTTGTCGGACCGGCCGGATTCGTCGCAGGCGTACTTGGCGTTGCGAATCAAATTGATCAGGATCTGGAGCACCTTCTGCCGTTCCAGCGGGCCTTTCACGGGTTGGTTGGGGTAGTCGCGGGTCACCTCCACCTGATGGCGAGCCAGGGCGCCGGCATTCATGCGCAAGGCATCGTCCACCAGTTCGGTCACTTGAACCGTCTCGACCACGCCTGAATACTTGGCGTAATTCTGCTGCATGGTCACGATGTCCTTGATGTGTTCGATGTTCTTGCGGGTCAATTCCGTTTCCGCGATCAGTTGCGCTTGTTCGTCGGCGAGATGCCGGGTGAGCTTGCTCAAATAATCCGGCAGTTGTTGCCCGCGCGGATCGGTCGTGAAAAACTCCCCGAGCCGGTCGCGGTGTTCCTGCACCAGGTCGGCCACCCGGCCAAGGCGGTTGAGCCGCGATTTGCGGACGAGTTCCAGGACGAGGGTGGCGGAGACGTTGACGCTGTTGAGCACATTGCCCACGTTATGCAAGACGCTGGTGGCCACTTCGGCCATGCCCGCCAGGCGCGAGGCCTCCAGGAGCTGTCGGTGGGTTTGTTCGATCTGCGCTTCGGCCGCTTTCAACGGGGTGATGTTTTGCGAAGTGCCGCAGATGCCAATCACCTCATGGTCCAGATTGCGCCAGACGCTCTTGGTGGTGAGAAACCAGACGTCACCTTCGGCTCCGGTGAACCGCTCAACTTTGCCGACCAGGGGCTGACCGGTGCGCATGACTTCCTGTTCCTCCCGGAGAAATTCAGCGGCGTATTCGGGGCCGTAGACGTCGGCATCCGTTTTGCCGATGAGGTAATCCTGGAAACGCTCCAAGCTGGTCAGGTGCGGCGGCAGCACGGCGCTCGCGGGATTCAGCCGGCGGTGCCGTTGCAGCGCGATCCGAAAGAGATTGCCGGTTTCCGAGCGGCTTTGGCGCACGTACCGGGACTGGCGATCCTTGAAATAGATCGAGTCGGGCGAACTTTCGAGCAACGCTCTTAAGAGGTCGCGCTCGTAGGCCAGCGCGGCTTCTGCCTGGCGGCGTTGGGTGACATCCAGCAACACGCCTTGGGAACCCACAATCGAACCATCGGGACCGTACACTGCGGACTTGACCGAATGAATGTAACTGATCTGGCCATCGGCGTTGGTTTGACGCTCATCGAATTCCATCTGCCGGCCGGTGCGCATGATTTCGGCGTGATGCCGTGTGCCGTTGGTGGCCAGGGCCGCGGCGTCGGCGCTGGCCTGGCCCCGGTCCGGAATGACCGTTTCCAAAGGCATTCTCCCTAAGAAATCCGCCGGCTGGCCGCCTTTGAGCCGGCAGTACACCGGGTTCACGTAGACAAAACGGCCTTCCTGGTCCTTGCGAAAGATGCCAACCGGCATTTGATCCACCAGCGAGTAATACTTGGCCTCGGATTCACGCAGGGCCTGCTCCGCTTGCTTGCGTCCGGTGATGTCAAACAGGAATCCCTGGGAGCCAATAACCTGGCCGCTGGCGTCCACGACCGGCGAGAGGACGGTGTGGAAATCCTGCACGGTGCCATCGGTGTTGCAGTACAATTCCTCCACTTCGATGGGGCGCTGGTGAAGCATGATTTCAGCGTGATGACGTTCGGCTGCCGCCGCGCGGCTGGTTTGGGGGGGAATCGCGCCCGCGTCGCCGATCAGCTTGGGCGCCAGATCCCGCGGCAGCTTGCCCAAATAATCCGCGGGCTGGGCCTGGTGCATGCGGCAAAAATACGGGTTTACAAAAACATAACGGCCGGCCTGGTCCAGACGGAAAATTCCCGCCGGAACCTGATCCACCAGGGAATGGTAATTGGCCTCCGATTCCCGCATGGCCGCCTCGTACCGGTGCCGCTGGGTCACATCGCGAAAGCTCCAAATGCGGCCGTGGATACGGCCTTCCCGATCGCGCACGGGGCCGGTAATCCGCTCCAGAATGGTGCCATCCTTGAGCTCGGTTTCCCGCCGGCCGGATTCGTCCGGGTGCGTATGAAAGTAGGTTGCCTGCTTGGTGAATTCCGCCGGGTCGACCACCAATCCGGTTACGTGGCGAAACTGGGCCGCGTCGTCGTCGCCCGCGGCGATGTCGGGCGGGAGTTTCCACAGTTCGACGGTGCGTCGGTTTTGAAAGATCTTCTTTCCCTCGCAATTGACCACCAGGATGCCGTCGGCCGTGGAGTCCAGGGTGGCATCCAGTACGGAAACGGACTTGGTCAGTTCCTCCGTGCGCTCTTGCACCCGGCGTTCCAAGGTGGCGTCGCGCTCTTGGATCTGAGCCAGCATGTCGTTGAATCCGTCGATGAGGCTTCCCAGTTCGTCGTTGGGCCGCCCGCCGACCCGCACGGAATAGTCGCGCTGGTTGCGTACGGTGGCCACGGTGGCGGCCAACGCCGAGAGCGGTTCGAAAATGGTGGCGTGGAGCCAGACCGAGAGCAGCAGGGCGATGCCACAACCGACCAATATCACCAAGGCGGCGATTCCCACGCCTGGCCACGTCCCCGCCGCCAAGGAGCGTGAATCCTCTTCCAGATACAAGGTGCCCACGGTGGCGCCCGACTGGAGGATGGGCAGGAAGAGCTTCAGCCGGTGGCCTTCAAAATGATGACCGGCCGGTCGAACCGGGGGTGCCGGTAACGCCCGATCACGTGTGTACCTGGCCAACAGCCGCCCCTGGCGGTCGTACACACAGGCTTGGAGAATATCTGGCTGCGCTCCGAGAGCTTGCAGTACTTCATCGACCGACCGGCCTTCGTTCCGGGTGACTCCCGGTGCGGCAGTGGCGGCGGTCACCGCGGCGGTGGCTTGTAGTGACTGGACCATTTGCTGCCGGGCCGCCAGGTGTCCGTAAATCAGAAAAATGGCGGCCGCCACCAGGAGGGCAGCGCCGCTGGCCAATACGGTGTTGGCCACCAGTTTGCGTTTTACCCGGAAGTCTTCGAGGGGCTTCATCTGGTCATTGGGTTCGTATGAATACTACCGATCACTGCTGCTACAACCAAAACCAAAATCACGCCGGTTGGTGCCGGGGTTCACAGGGTCTTTTGACTGCTCTCGAGTTTATCGGCGGAAAACCGGTTTAACTTCAGAGGTCTATGGCTCTCAACGGCGGGGGGTTAGGCAGAAATATCAGTTTGCCGGGTGGCGGGTTGCCGAAATTTGGCTGCGAGGGTGGGGCAGGTGTTGTTTTTTAGCCAAAGGTTACTTTGACGTTATCGGAGCAGGGATTGTGAATAACTTCTGAATAAAACGGGGAATGGGATGGTCGTTTTTTATTGACCAAGTGGGGGAAAGGGGTTAAAAAGGGAGCGTTGTGGATGAAAGTGTGGGTTCAGTACCGTTTTTGAAATCGTGGTGGATAACTTTTAAGCTGTGAGCGATGCGCCGATTAAAAAGATCTACTTCAATTCCAAGTATTTACATGGAATTGATGAGAAGCGTCGTCTGCAGATCCCGGCCAAGTGGCGGCCGGAGGAGCCGGGAGTGGAGTTTACGGTGATTGTCTGGCCCAAGCATCAAGCAGGCACGTGTTTGCGGGTGTTGCCGCTGGATAAACTGGAGAAATTGGTGGCCGAAATCGAGGCCATGCCCAACACCGATCCGCGCAAGGATGTCTTGCGGCGGTTGGTGGGGGGGAATTCCGAGCAGGTAACGGTCGATAAAGCCGGCCGGATTTGTCTGCCCGAGAGCATGGCGTCGGCCGCGGGCCTGAACAATGAGGCCCTGCTGGTGGGCATGTTCGAGCGATTTGAGATTTGGGAGCCGGGCCGGTACAAGCTGGTCGAGGCGGCGGATGTGGTGCATCAGGCCAAGGCGTTTGAAATGATGTGAAACCCGTTGGTTTAACTGAATTATGAACTTAGGAAAACTATTGAGCGTGGGGAAGAGTATCTTTGGCAACCGTGAGGCGGCCGCCTATCGGCTGAACCGCCGCATGTGTCTGCCCAAGTTCAACGACGGCAAGAATCCGTTTGTGCCCAAGGCGACTGAGCCGCAAGTGGAAAAGGCGGTGGGGGCCGTGGTGGCGCCGGCGACCGGGGCTGCCCAGAAATCGCCGCCGCCCTACGCGTTCAAGCCGAAGCCGGTGCGGACCGGCCGGCGACTGATGACGGCGGCTGCGCCCGGTTTGGCCGCGGCCAAGTCGGCCAAGTCCGGTTGGACGGCGCGGCTGAATCCGTTCCGCACGCCGGAGCCGGAGCCGGAAGCGGAGCGGCCCGAGGCGGTGCAGCCGGAACTCTCACTGAACGCCATCAAGGTGATGCATAACGATCTGGCGGACGCGGATGTGGAGATGGTGCCGATGAAATCACACGCCGAGACGGTGGTATCGGCGCCGGTTCTGCCCCCGGCGCGCCGGGCGTGGGAGTATCTGGGCGAGAATCTCGTGAAGGGCTGAAAATGCGTGGTGCCGGCGTTCATACACAAACCAGTGCTGGCGGCGGAGGTGTTGGCCGCCTTGCGGCCGCAGCCGGGCGGCCGTTTCGTCGACGGAACCCTCGGTGGAGCTGGTCACGCGACTTTGCTGCTGAACGCGAGTTCACCGACTGGATGGTTGTTTGGGTGCGATCGCGATGGCGTCGCGGTTGA
>CAYTJG010000105.1:0-18055 GCA_964437865.1 uncultured Bifidobacteriaceae bacterium
TCATGCAGGTGATCCAATACCGCCGCTATCCGCAGCCGATGACCATCCGCGCCAAACAGATGATTGAGAAGGTCGGCGGTAATTTCGTGGGCCTGGTCCTGAATAACATCAACATGTCGCAGGACGAGGGCTATTACTATTACAGCGGCTATTATCACGATTATTATTATTCGCGGAGCGCGGCGGAACAGGATGCCGAGGCCAAAGCCGAGGGCGGTGAGAAAAAGGCTGCGGATGAGGCTGCTCCAGAGAAGAAGTCCGAAACGAATATCAAACAGAAATATTGAGGGTCCCTGGTCATGCACATTCCATCTCTGATGAAATCAAAGAGCATTCGGTGGTCGCCAGTTGGTTTTTCCCTGGCTTTATTGCTGGTCGCGTTGGGCTTGTCTGGCTGTGGCACGGCTATGCCGCCAGGATTGATGGATGGCCCCACCGGGACCAAGGGCGTATTGCCGGTGCTCAACGTGGGCGATACGGTGACGGTCACCCTCTCGGACATTCCCGAGCCGCCCACTCCCGAAGAAAAACCCATTCAGAGCGATGGCACCATCTCCATGCCAACCATCGGGCGGGTTCAAGCCGCGGGCAAGACTCCGGGCGAACTGGAGGATTATATCAAGAGCCTCTACGTGCCGAAGATTTATGTCCATCTGGCGGTGACCGTGCAGACCAGCAGCCACCGCGTTTATTTCGTGCGCGGCGAGGTCAGGACGCCGAATCAGATCGAGTATTTGGGGCCGACGACGGTCACCAAAGCGATTACATCCGCGGGTGACTTTACGGATTTTGCCGACCGGAAGCACGTCGTTCTGATACGCACCGACAACCGGCATTTCACCTTGAATTGCCGCCGGATTCTCGATGGCAAGGATCCTGACCCGCCGATCTTCCCCGGCGATCAGATTGAAGTGCCGCGCAGGTGGTACTGATGGTCCAACTCAACATTTTATCAGGTGCGAAGGCGGGCGGCTCCCAAGCCGTCCGCCGTTTTCCTTTTCATGTTGGGCGTGCCGCGGACAATGATCTTTGCCTGGACGCGGCCGGAGTTTGGGATCACCACTTCGTGCTGAATCTCCGGCGAAAGGAAGGGGTTGTCCTTGAGACGGTGGACCAAGCGTTCGCGGCCGTGAACGACCAATCGCAGACTTCCGTCCGGTTGCGCAATGGCGACTTTATCTCGTTCGGATCGGTCAAGGTCCGCTTCTGGCTGGCCGCACCCAAGCAACGCGGCTTGCTGCTCCGCGAGTGGTCGGCGTGGTCGATCCTGATCCTGGTCACGCTCGGCCAGGTGGCGTTGATCGCCTGGCTTCTCGGTCTGGGGTGAGAATGGTCGGGAGCATTGGCGCACCCAGCCCGTGAGAAACAGGCCCGGGATGACACAAAGATGGCGTCCGTTAGGTGCGGACGCCAATCCGAGAATTCATTTAGCCCGGCCGGCGCTCAGTGCCGGAAGTGGCGCACGCCCGTAAATGCCATGGCCAAGCCCCGCGCATCGGCCGCGGCGATGACTTCCGCGTCTTTCACGGAGCCGCCGGGCTGGATGGCGGCGGTGGCGCCCGCCTCGGCCGCGGCGATCAACCCATCCGGGAAGGGGAAAAAGGCGTCGCTGCACACCACGCTGCCGGCCAGCGGCAATTTGGCTTCCCCGGCCTTCCAGACCGCAATGCGGCTGGAATCCACGCGGCTCATCTGGCCCGCCCCCGTTCCGAGGGTGCGGTCGGCGCTGCAATACAGAATGGCGTTCGATTTCAGGTGCTTGACCACGCGCCAGCCGAAAAGCATGGCCTTCAGTTCCGCCTCGGTGGGCTGGCGTTTGGTGACGATCTTTAAATCGGCGGCCGTGGTCTTTTTCAGATCACGTTGTTGGAGCAGGTAGGAATCGGCGCCCACACTGCGCAGGTCCCACGGCTGCGCGGCGGCGGGTTGCTTGAGAACCTTCAGCAGCCGGAGATTCTTTTTCTTTTGCAAAATTTCCAGGGCCTCGGCCGTGAAGTCCGGCGCCACGATCACTTCGCTGAAGATCTCCGCGATGGCCGCCGCACAGGGGCCGTCCAGCGGGACGTTGACGGCGATGATGCCGCCGAAGGGCGCCTGTTTATCCGTGGCAAACGCCTTGTCCCAAGCCTCACGCAGGTTGGTTCCCTGGCCGACGCCGCAGGGATTGGTGTGTTTGAGGATGGCGAGGGTGGGCTGGTCGGTCTGAAACTCGGCGATGAGCGCCGCCGCGGACGTCAGGTCAAGAATGTTGTTGTAGGAAAGTTCCTTGCCGTGCAATTGCTTGAAGAAATCGTAGAATTTGCCATACAGCGCGGCCCCCTGGTGCGGGTTCTCCCCGTAGCGCAACGGTTGCGCCAGCGGCGCCGCCACGGTGAGCACCAGCGGCAGTGAGGTCTTGTCGTGCGCAAATTCCTTCTGCAGGTGGGCGGCGATGGCCGCATCATAGGCGGCCGTGCGCGCAAAGACCTTGGCGGCCAGTTGGCGGCGCAATTCCAGGGTGGTGTTGCCCGCTTCCGAAATCTGCTTGGCCACCTCGGCGTAATCAAACGGATCCACGACCACCGTTACGCTGTCGTGGTTCTTGGCCGCACTGCGCAGCATGGAGGGGCCGCCAATGTCGATGTTCTCGATCGCGTCATGCAGCGAGACGTTGGGCTTGGCCACCGTGGCCTCAAAGGGGTAGAGATTCACGACCACCAGGTCGATGGGGGTGATATGATGGGCGGCCACGGCCTGCTCGTGGGCGGCGTTGCCGCGGATATAGAGCAGTCCACCGTGGACTTTGGGGTGCAGCGTCTTCACGCGCCCGTCGAGCATCTCGGGGAAGCCGGTATGCTCGCTGATGTCCTTTACCTTGAGCCCCGCCTCGCGCAAGGTCTTGGCGGTGCCGCCGGTGGAAATCAATTCCACCCCTTGGGCGGACAGTATTTGGGCAAACGGAACGAGACCGGTTTTATCGGATACGGAAAGGAGGGCGCGTTGAATCTTCACGCGCCATAAAATCGGAAAAAAAGGCGAAAACTGCAATTCCAATCGCTACGTGGGTCCTGAAATCGCCGGCTTTTTTGGCGGCTTTTGGCCTCCGCGGCCAAGAAAAGACATTTAAATTCCTGTTAAACCGGCAAATGGCTGGGAAAACACCGCCGAAATCGAGGTTGGCCCGACACCTGCTATAGGACAGGCATATTGGATTGAGTTCTGCCAGCAATTCTCGCGAGCAGCTTCTATCTTCCAATCCCGGTCGGTGGGCTTCTCCCTCCTGGCCGGGATTCGTTTTTTTTGCGGGTTTTTCCGGGCTGCGGGGTATTATAAAAGCGAGCTGGTTCAGTCCGGCTCGGAATGCGATGAAACACCGTGGACAAGATTTATGAACAATCCCCTTCCCCCGTCGGATGATGCCGGGCTCAGTGCCCTGCTGCGCCAGGCGCGGCCGGCGGCGGGCTTGCCGCCGCGCTTTCAGCAAAACGTCTGGCGACGCATTGAATCCGCCGAATCCGCCGCGCGTAGTGAAAACTGGCTCGATTGGTTGGCGAACCTGGTCCTGCGGCCCCGGCTGGCGGCCGGGCTGGCGGCCGGGCTCTTGCTGGCCGGCGCCGTGGCCGGCACGTGGCAGGGACGGCAAACGGCCCGGCAGGAAGCGCAAATGAGCTATCTGGCCGCCGTGGCCCCGTCGGTGGCACCCTGACCCATGAACCGTTCGCTCGTCATCCTCGTTGGCGCCCTGGCCCTGGCCGCGACGATATTCACCGGCGCGTTTGCCACCGCACGCCATGCCACGGTGGCCTGCTGCACCCGGCCCACGGACAATTTGGACTGGTTGCGGACGGAATTTCACCTGAGCGATGCGGACCTGGCGCGCGTGCGGGCCCTGCACGAGGGCTATCGACCGAAATGCGCCGCGATCTGCGCCCGGATTGCTGCCAAGAAAAATGAACTGGACGCGGCCCTGACCGGCAGCACCAATGTCACCGCCGAAATCCAGGCCCGGATGAATGAATTGGCCGCGTTGCGCGCCGAATGCCAGGCGCAGATGCTGCAGCATTTTGTGCTCGTCAGCCAGGCGATGCCGCCGGACGAAGGCCGCCGTTACCTCGCCCGGATGAAGGAACTGACCCTCGGCAGCCACGAGCAGATGGAAGAATCCATGTCCGACCACACTGGTCATGAGCATCACCACTGACGCGGACGCTCTCGACCGGGCGGATATGGAGCAGTTGCAGGCCGGCCACGAGGCCGCGCTGAACAACCTGATGGCGCGCCATGCGACGCCGGTATTTCACTTCCTGTGCCGGCTGACCGGCAATGAGGAGGATGCCAATGATCTGGCGCAGGAGACTTTCGTGCGCGTTTTCAAATCGTGCCAGAGCTTCCGGTCCGGCGAGAAATTCTCCACGTGGTTGTTCACGATTGCGGCCAACCTGGCACGCAATCATTTCCGCTGGCGGTCGCGCCATCCCAATACCTCCCTCGAGGCGGAGCAGCCGGGTACGGAGCAGAGCCTGGGCAGTACGCTGGCCGCCCATTCGCCGGCTCCGAACGAGGCGGTGCTGGCGGGCGAACGCGCGGCCGCGGTGCGGCAGGCCGTGGGGCAATTGCCGGAGGAATTGCGCGAGGCCATTGTGCTGTGCGAATGGGAGGAGCGTCGTGTGGCCGAGGCGGCGGCGATATTGTCCACCACACCCAAGGCCATTGAATCCCGACTCTACCGCGCCCGCCGGCTCTTGCGGGAACAGCTCCAAAGCTGGCTGTGAGCCGGCCAGCCGGCCGCTCACGGCGGGGTCTGGATGCGATAAAACCGAACCGGCTGGCCGGAGGTCGCTCCCGCGGCGCTAATGCTCAACGGTCCGCCCGCCCCGGAGACATTGGTGACCAGCAGGGTGTTCCAGGCGGCGGTTGTGAGATTGCTGGTGTATTCGATGCGGTAGGAGCCGAGCGCGGCGCTGTCGAACGTCAGACTGACTTCCGCGCCGGATTTTTCCAGGGCGACTGAACCGGGAGTGGCCAGGGCCTGATGCACGGCCTGCAGCAGCGGGCTCGGTTGGGCGCCCGAGTGGTCCTGAGCCAGTTCCCAGATCATGAGCCCGCCCAATGCGCGATTCCGCACATAGCTGGCCTTGGCCGCACAGGTGTGCGCGTCGTCGTAGGAGATGAACTGGTTGTTGGTCGGCACGGCGTTGGTGACGCCCAGATAGGCCGCCTGGGCGTTGGTGTCCCAGTGATAACAGTTCGTCTGGTAATAGCCGGCCATGATGTTCTGGTAGCTCAGTGCGGTGGCGGTGGGCGCGTTCGTCCAGGATTGGCGCGGTCCCGTGATACACGTGCGCGAAGTGCCGCTGCCGCCGGTCCAAAGGTAGCCGTAGAAGGCGATGCCGATTCCCAGTCTGGCGGCGCTCACGCCATTGGTCAGGAAGTTGTCCACCGCGCCCTCCACCGAAGGCACCAAGCCGCCGCTGCTCGGAAAACGATAGCCGCCGTCGTAGAGCGGCGAGTTGAACCAGGTCACCCAGCCGTCGTATGGACCGGAGAGGTCATAAGTCATGATGTTGATCTGGTCAAACTGGGCCTGCAAGTTGGCGAACATGACGTAATCCGCCGTCGCGGAGTCGCCCCAGGGTGGGTACGCGCCCGCGGCCACCGTCAGCAGCTTGTGCGCGGGAAATGTATTCAAGGCGGACCGCAATCCGATGACCAGATTGGTGTACAGCGGCAGATCCGTGGAGGGGAGCGGTTCCCAGTCGATATCCACGCCGTCGTAATTGTTCGCGGCCAGGAAATTGGTCAAATTGCCGATGAATCCGGCGAGGTTGGTGGTACTGGTGGCGCCTTGAAAGGCGCTTTCCGATTCCGAGCCGCCGACGCAAATCAGTGCTTTCCGGCCGGCCGCATGGGCGGCCGAAACGACGGCGGCGGAACCGGCCGGGGAGATGAAATTGGCGCCGGTGTCCAGCCCCCCATCGGCCTGGGGCACCACCGAAAAATGGATCACCTGGGTCAGGGTCGAGAAATCGAGGTTGGTGGCCGGCAGGGAGGATTGCTCCCAGCCGGGATAATATCCCGTCACCCAAGGGGCGGCCCCGGCGACGCTGGCCAGGGCGCCGAGGGCGGCGGTCAGGAGCAGGCGGAACCACGTCCACCCGGCAACGCGGGCGCTGGGCAACGGCCTGAAACGAGCATTTTTCACGGGGCGAAATGCATTATGTGAAGGCCCCACCGGGGCGGGGAAGGTATTTCTTTGGCGGCGTGACCTTCATTTTCGCGGGCGGATCGGCCGGCAGATTCATACCGCCGGCCGATCCTGCGCCCCGCGCGAATTATTGCAGTTGGGTCCGGAAGAACAGCATCGCCCCGCTTACGGTGTTGGTATAGGGGGACGTGGCCCCGCTCACATTGGAGTAAGGGCCGCTGACATTGGTGGACGACTGGAGCGTGCCGGTGGGCCAGCTGATCACCAGGTTCCCGCCCGCCAGCCCGGCGCTGAGATGGCTCGTGTTCAAATAGTGATCCTGAATTTGTTGGCTGTTGAGCGCATAGTTATAAACCGCCACCTCGTCCACCGAGCCGGCAAACGGGTTGAAGTCGGAATCGGGCCGCCAGCCAATAATCATGGGGCTGCTGCCGGTGGGCAGTCCGGCGCCGGTGTTGTAATTGTAATTGTAACTGGCCGCACCGCCGGCCGGTACGTCACCATTTTCCACAAAACTGCTGTCGGTTCCCGAGGTCTTGGCCGCGCCGTTGACGTAGAGCGTGAACGTGGTGCCGTCGTACGTCAGGACGATATAATACCATTGCCCGGCGATGATCGCATCGGGATCCGTCAGTTCGGCGCTGCTCCAGAAGCCGTTGTAGGGCCACCAGGACCAGTTATTGCCGCCGGTCTGGTACAGCAGCCACCCGGTGGGGCCGGCGCCATAGGGGTTGCTCATGGAGGAGAGGGGCGTGCGATAGTCGTTGCCGTTGGCTGCCAGCGACGCGGGCTGAAACCAGCCTTCCACGGAGAATGCCGGCGGGTTCAATTCAATTGCATACGGAATGCTCACGGTGGCGCCGTTGGTGATGCCCAGCGCCGGATCGGTGTCATGCGGAATGCCGGTGGCGGCGCCGAAATCAAAACTGCCGTTGCCCGCCACATAGGCTCCGTCAAAGCTGCCCACGGCATCCGTGGCGGTTGAAGCGCCGCTCGTTTCATCCAGCCGCCAATAAGCCACCGGATGGTCGGCCACCACGACCTGGGCGTAGCCCGTGAGGGGCACCGTCACGGCGCGAGCCTGAACGGTGAGCGTGGCCGGACTGCTGGTCACCGAGGTGTAGGGATTAATGACGTTGACATAATACGAGTCCCCATCATTGGTGAGTTGGACATTGGAGAACCACAGGATTTGATTGGTGGCGCCAAGGATGGCCGTGCCTTCGCCCGTGTACCATTGGTAGGTGATGGGCAGGGCGCCTTCGGCCACAATTTCGAACGCTGCCGCGCTGCCCACATTGCGGGTGATGGAGGTGAGTGGAGCGTCAATCAACAGGTTGGTTGAAACGGACAGCAGGGCGACACTGCTGGTCACCGAGCCGACAAAGTTAGTGACCACCACGAAATACGTCTGCCCATTTTCCGCCAAGGTGCACGTAAAGCTCAAGCTGTGGTTGGTGGCGCCGGAAATTGCCGCGGTGCCTTCGTACCATTGATAGAAGAGCGGGGCCGTGCCGTCCGCAATCACGCTGAATTCCGCCGTATGGCCCTCGTAATTGGTCGTGGAAGTGGTGTCGGTGAGGATGCTGGGGGCCACGGGGGTGGCCCGGAATGAATTGGTGCCCACCTCGTAATGGTTGAGGATTTGCGCCGCGGTCAACGCATTGGTGTAGTAGGCGAACTCGTCCAGACCGCCGTCGAAGGCCCCATAACCCGAGGAGTCCCCGCGAGCACCGAGGGCCACGGGGTTGGCCCCGGCGTTGTTCACCGAATTGGCCGTGTAGCCGGCGGCGCTCTGGGTGCCCACCAACACCCCGTTGACATAAAAGCTCATGTTTGTGCCGTCATACGTGCCCACCAAATGATACCAATCGAACAGAGTAATGGTCGGGGAGGTGATCCAAACGCCGCTGGCCGTGATACAGGCAAACGTGGTCGACGCTCCCGGCGTCTGGTACACATACCAGCCGGACTGGGTGGCCGTGCCCCACCCGGAAAAATTGCCGATGGGGCAGCGATAGTTCGACGGGTCCGTGCTGGTGGGCCGGGCCCAGATTTCAAAGGAAAACGGGGCCTGCTGGTTCAGTTCATCATAATAACCCGCGGTGACCGACGAGGGCTGCGCTACCGAAAGCGTGATCGAATTGGTATCGATGCCCGGTTCCCCCATCAACGGATAGGCCCCGCTGGTGCTATAGTTATAAGTGCCTGAAAACTGGCCCGAAGCGCTGCTATCCACGGCTTCGCTGCTCCCTTGCGCCTCCTCCAGACGGTAATAGCAGATTGGATTATCCGCCAAGATCGTGGTGGGATAATCCGCCGCTCCGGCGAGGCGAACACCCGCCGTCACCAGAAAGGCTGCCAGCGGCAGCAATACAGAGTTGCGGTGGGTGGTTTGGTTGGCTGGTTTCATATAATGGATCACTCCTGTGGGTTCAGTGGTTATCTTTCCAATCCTTATAATGATCTTAAGATCGGTGCCTAAACTGTCAACCCCCTTTATTGGGGGCGGCCGGGCGGGGGGGCGTGGTCACTGGCGCGTTCGCCCTGCGCCCCGCCATCGCGCAAGGCCTTGGTCCGCGCCCGTCCCCGGGCGCTGAGGCGTAATTCTGAGCCAACCGTGACTCAGCCGTGCGCTTCGCAACGAACGGCCGCTTCCACCAAGCCCCGCTCAATTGGCCAGCGGCCGCAACGCCCGCGGACCAACCGCGGCGCGACGCACGAGGCGGCCGGTAAGCGCGCCAGCGTCCTGGAGTGCGCCCGGCCCTCCGGCGCGGTGGTCCAAGACGGATATTGCCAACCAGCGGATGAATGGCTCTTGCCTCGGCGTGGTTCTGGCGATCGACTCACGGCTCGCGCAAAGATGCGACCCGGACGGGCGAACCATGGTTGCTCTGGTTGGTAAGCGGGGACGTGTGCCAAAGCGGTGGAGGGCCACCGCACTCCCAAGACGCTGGCGCGACTAACAGCGCCCGGCGAACGCGCCAGCGTCTTCGGCGCGCGGCCGCGCGTGCCACGCTTTTTAAATTCACATTCCCGGCGCAAAACGATAGATTCTTGGCGAAAGATCATGCCCGAACCAATTCCTTACCTCGACCTCAAGGCCCAATTAAAACCGCTGCGCGCTGAAATCGACGCCGCCCTCGCCCGCGCCATCGACAACTGCACTTTTATTCTGGGGCCGGACGTGGCGCAGTTCGAAAAGGATTTCGCCCGGTTTTGCGGTGTGGAGCACGCGGTGGCCTTCAACAGCGGCACCTCGGCGCTCCATGTGGCCATGCGGTTGCTGAACATAGGCGAGGGCGATGAAGTGATCACCACCCCATTCACGTTCGTGGCCACCAGTTGGGCCATTTCCTATGTGGGCGCCAAGCCCGTGTATGTGGATATCGTCGACGCCACCTTCAATCTCGATCCCGCGCAGGTGGAAAAAGCCATCACGCCGCGCACCAAGGCCATCATGCCCGTCCATTTGTACGGCCAGCCGTTTGACGTGGATCCCATTCGCGAGCTCTGCCGCCGGCACAAGCTGGCCCTGGTGGAGGATGCGGCGCAGTCCCACGGCGCGAAATACAAGGGCCAAATGGTGGGCACGTTCGGCGAAATGGCCTGCTTCAGTTTTTATCCGGGCAAGAACCTCGGCGCCTGCGGCGAGGGCGGCGCGCTGGTCACCAACCGGGCCGACCTGGCGAAGCGGGCCCGGACGTTGCGCGAACATGGTTCCTCCGTGCGCTATTACCATGAGGAAGTGGGGTATAACTACCGCATGGAAGGCTTCCAAGGGGCGGTGTTGGACCTCAAATTGAAGCATTTGAACGACTGGACCCGCGAACGCCGGCGGGTGGCCCGGCGCTATACGGAACTGCTCGCGGATACGCCGCTGCAATTGCCGCGCGAGGCCGACTTTGCCGAGAGCGTGTGGCATCTGTTCGTCGTCCGCCATCCGCGCCGCGACGAGCTGAAGAAACATCTGGAGGCCAACGCCGTCGGCTGCGCCTTGCATTATCCGGTGCCGTTGCATCTGCAGAAGTGCTACGCCAGCCTCGGCTACCGGGCCGGCGATCTTCCGAATGCCGAAAAGGCCGCCAGCCAGTGCCTGAGCCTGCCCATTTATCCGGAATTGACCGAGCCGCAGATCCAGCGGGTCGTGGCCGTGATCAAGGAATTCTTCCGGAAATAGTCTGGCTGGATTTTGAACGGCGGCCGGGATCGGGCGTGCGGCTACCGGGCCGCCGGCGAATTCGTGGCGGTGGGCGGCGTCAGCGGTTTGAGGATCTCATCCAGCAAATCCGATTTCGCCGCGTCGCGTTCGAGCACGGGATATTTTTCGCCGCCGTGATAATCCACTTCCAGCGTGCGATAAAAGTCGTTATCCACCGTGAGCAGGGCGAGGGGCGCGCCGTTGTGGGCGGCGTCCTGCAAGGCGGTGCGAATCACCGGGGCCGACCAGGCGCGCCCGTTCACGGCCACCAATTTCATCCCCTGGAAGATCCCGGCCTGATCGGCTGGTGAGCCGGGCAAGACATCGCCAATGGCGCCATCCGCGCCCAGGGAAAATCCCAACGAATAATCC
The DNA here is from genome assembly GCA_964437865.1 of uncultured Bifidobacteriaceae bacterium. Lineage (GTDB taxonomy): Bacteria > Verrucomicrobiota > Verrucomicrobiia > Limisphaerales > UBA11358 > UBA11358. Next base: position 10,758 of record CAYTJG010000105.1, read on the forward strand.
AGTGCCGTGAACTTGTTTTTGTCTTCTGACATTTTCAAGCCCGGCGGCACTTCGTTGGTCCACGCCAGGTGCCAGCCGCCGGTTTCGATGCCCCCCAGCGGCGCGTGGGGATTGATCTCATAGATTCGTTTTTGGAAAAAACCGTTCCAATCGTAGGGCAGCACCTGATTGAGCGCCTGTACGACGTCGTCGTAGGTGTAGGGCACCACTTTGGGCCCGGAGCTTTCGCCACCGTGGAATTGGTGGCAGAAATCATCGAGTGACTTGCTGCCGTGCGACTCCGCGCGGATGAGCGTGTCGGCTTCCAGCCAGATCAATTCGCCCTCGGGATAGAAATCGGTGCCGCGGCGGCGGCTCAGGCCCTCCCCGGGGGCGCGGTAAAGCAATTGCGCGGAAAGGGTGGTGTCGGCCAGCGGCCGCCACTGCCGGCCCGAGCGGCGATCGAGGACGGCGGCCGTGCCGGCGAGGCCTTCGCGGAAGCGCTCCGGCGTATCCAGGCCGCTGCGCACGGCGAGCACGGCGCCGTAATAGGTGGTGAGCCCTTCATAGACCCACAGCAGCTCGCCTTCCATGGGCTGTTGGTAATCGGGCGTGGCCAGCCCCGCGGGCCGGCGATATTTGCCGTTCCAGGAGTGAAACATTTCGTGAGGAAGCAAGCCGGCGTTCCCGCGACGTGCGTCGCTGTCGGTCAGGTATTTGGCGGCCACGCGGTCGTCGCTGGATTCGTGATGTTCCAGGCCGAAATGAGCCACTTGATCGCTGGCCGTGAGCAGGAAATGATAAGCGCGGTAATGATGCGCACCCACCAGGGTTTCCTCTTCATGGACCAGGTTGGCCAGATGCGCAAAATACGCGGTATCCGTGCCCAGGGCGGCCAGGTCATCGGCGCTATCCGCCACCACGTGGAGGAAGTGCGGCACCAGATCACCGGGGGTGAGGTCCACGGTGGACAGGAACTGGCCGGCAATGAGCGGGGAATCGATCAGGGTTTCGAGTGGCGCGGGCGCGAAGGTGAGCGTGTCTCCGTTCGTGGCGGCGAGTGGCAGGGCGGTGCCGTATTGCCAGCCGGCTGGCAGGGTCAGGGTGGCCGTTACCGGCTGCTTGAGGGGCAGGGCCGTTTGCGGATACAACAGCACCTGGTTCCAGTTCAAATCCAGGAGCCGGGGCGTGGACGAGAGTCCGGAGGAATAGACGCCCCCGCCGGCGGACACGAGAAAATCCAGGGAGACGTCCACCGCGTTGGCCTCCGCGGGGACCGTGAGGTGAAAGGTGAACATGTTCACCGGGTCGCGGCGCCATTCCAGGGGGGTGCCGTTGGCGGTGAAGGTGAGGCCGGTGAGGTTGTTGACCGGGCCGCTGGGAATGTGCTCGCCCGGGATCCACTCGGGGTAGAAGAGCGTCAGTTCGCCGGGGGGCGCGGGGATGTGCAGCCGGGCGTGGAGCAGGTTGCGGGGGGCGTCGGTGGCGTCCACCGTGAGTGTGATGGGGGGCGGCTCCGCACCGGCCAGCGCCGTAAGGAGCACGACGGCGGTGGTGATTAGAACAGCCTTGCCTCTAGGCAGTTGCATGCCGCCATGGTGGGCGAACGGCGGAGGGAAGGGAATAAGAAATTTTTCTGAACGTCATTCTGTGAGTGTTCCGTCTTGATTCACCCCCCGTGGGGGGTATAATCGCGACCACTTTTGTTATGAGTAAAGCACCAATTCGCGTGGCGGTCACCGGCGCTGCCGGCCAGATCGGTTATTCCCTGTTGTTTCGTATTGCCTCGGGCGCGGCCTTTGGCCCCGACCAGCCGGTAATACTTCAACTTATCGAAATCCCGGACCCCAAGGCCATGGCGGCCTTGCAAGGAGTATGCATGGAGCTGGATGATTGCGCCTTTCCGTTGCTCAAGGGCATCGTGGCCACGTCCAGCCTCGACGAAGGCTTCCGTAATGTGAACTGGGCCTTGCTGGTGGGCGCCGTGCCGCGCAAGCCGGGCATGGAACGCAAGGATTTGCTCGGCATCAACGGCAAGATTTTCACGGGCCAGGGCAACGCCATCGCCCGCAATGCCGCCAGCGATGTCCGCGTGTTGGTGGTGGGCAACCCCTGCAACACCAATTCTCTCATTGCGTCCCACAACGCCCCGGGCGTGTCCAAGGACCGTTTCTTTGCCATGACCGCGCTGGATGAGAACCGCGGCAAGACGCAATTGGCTCAAAAGGCCGGCGTGGATGTGACCGCCGTGTCCAACCTGGCCATCTGGGGCAACCACAGCGCCACCATGTTCCCCGACTTCTACAACGCCAAGATCAACGGCCGGCCCGTGCCCGACGTGATCAGCCACCGGGAATGGCTGGAGAAGGATTTCATCGCCACCGTGCAACAGCGCGGCGCGGCCATCATCAAGGCCCGCGGGTTGAGCAGCGCTGCCAGCGCCGCCAACGCCGCCGTGAACACCGTTTACAAGCTCAGCCATCCCACGCCCGCGGGCGACTGGTTCAGTGTGGCCGTGCATTCGGATGGCAGCTATGGCATCGAAAAGGGCCTGATCTTCAGTTACCCGATCCGCAGCAACGGCACCCAATGGGAGATCGTCCAAGGCGTGCCGCTGAATGAATTCAGCAAGGCCAAGATTGCCGCCACCGAAGCCGAGCTCAAGGAAGAGAAGTCGCTCGTCAGCGATCTGCTCCCCAAGTGAGCCGTCCGTCATGGCCACCAAGACCATCGTCAAACCCGTGAAATCGCCGGCCGCCGTCGGCCCGTACAACCATGCCGTGCGCGCCGGCGATTTCCTGTTTTGCTCCGGCCAGATCCCCATCAATCCGCAGGATGGCAGTTTGGTGACGGGGGATATCAAGGCGCAGACCGAACGCGTCCTCGAGAACATCAAGGTAATCCTGGATGATCAGGGACTGCGGTTTGCCAACGTGGTGAAAAGCACCGTGTTTCTCACCAGCATGGCGGACTTTGTGCCCATGAATGACGTTTACGCCAAGTACTTCACGGCAAATTATCCGGCGCGCTCCACCGTTCAGGTCGCCGGCCTGCCCAAGGGCGCCCGGGTGGAGATTGAAGTGATCGCGCATTTTTGACCCTCCGGGTCAGTGCCATGTCTATCGGCCTCCAGATCGCAGCGGGTTTCACCCTGGGCTGCGGTCTGGGGGTTTTTGTTGGCTGGCTGCTGGGCGCCCGCAAGCCGGCCGCCAGCCCGGCCGACGCCCGCCTCGAAACTGAACTTCGCCAGCAACTGGCGCAGCGCGAGGCCGACTTGAAACAGACTGCCGAGGCGTTGACCCAGAGCAAAACCTCGCTGGCCACCGCCCAGGCCAACCAGGCCGCCGCCGAGCGGATTCTCGCCGACCAGAAACAACTCCATGAACAAACCCTGCGTGACACCCGCGCGGCCCAGGACAAAGCCGTCGCCGATTTGCGCGAGGCCTTCAAAGCGCTGAGCGCCGACGCGCTGAAACAAAGCGCGCCCGAGTTTCTGCGGCTGGCCGAGCAATCCTTCGGGCGCCTGCAAGAGGCGGCCAAAGGCGACCTGGACAAGCGCCAGGAGTCCATCAAGGTGCTCGTGGAACCGCTCAAACAGCAGTTGGAGACCTATCAGAAAAACCTCCAGCAAAACTCCGCCTCCCAAGCCTCCACCCTGGGCGAAGTCAAAAAACAACTGGAGCTGCTCTCCCTCCAAAGCGCCTCGCTGGCCAGTGAAACGCAGCAGTTCCGCATGGTCCTGAAATCAAACCAGGCGCGGGGCCGCTGGGGCGAGGAAACCCTGCGGCGGGTCGTGGAGGCGGCGGGCATGAGCGCCCATTGCGATTTTACCGAACAGACCGCCGCCGGCGAAAACCGGCCGGACTTGGTCGTGCGTCTGCCGGGCGATCGGGTGATCATTGTGGATGCCAAGGTGCCGGATTTGGATTTCCTCAATGCCTTGGATACGGCCGATGTCGTCCGGCGCGCCGAAGCCCTGGCCGCCCACGCGGCAAAATTGCGCGCCACCATCAAGGCCCTGGCCGACCGCGATTATCCGCATGAATTTGCCAACGCGCTCGACTACGTGGTGCTGTTTGTGCCTGCGGAATCCCTCTTCAGCGCCGCGCTCGAGTCCGATCACGACTTGATTGTCTGGGCGGCGGGCAAGCGGATTTTGCTGGCCACGCCCGCCTCACTCATTGCGCTGCTGCGCTCGGTGTCGGTGAGCTGGCAGCAGCATGCCCAGACGGAGAATGCCCAGAAGATCGCGGCGGCGGCGCAGGAATTTTACGCGCGGGTGGTCAAATTCACCGAGCATTTCGAGCGCCTGCGCGGTGGTCTGGAGCGCGCCAACTCCGCTTTCAACGACGCCGTGGCCAGCTTCCAGACCCGGGTGCGCCCGGCGGGCGAGCGGCTGGCCGAATTGGGCGGCGCCAGCTCCGCCAAGGAACTGCCGGACGTCCCCCCGGTGGATCCCACGCTGCGACTGGGGTGAGCCGGCGCCGAGCGGTGCGAGACCGAACTCTGCATCTCCAAACACCGCCCGAGAAAAGCGGAATCCGCACGGGTGATTCGCATAGATTCTTTAAAGACCGGCATTCTGCCCAGCGCTGGTGGGGCGCGTCGCTCCGCGCGCGCCGCGCCTGCCAACCGTCGCGCTCAAGCTCCCCCCAACGCCTCGCCCTGAAATTACCCTCCGCTGCGCGTCCTCAACCTCTCGTTACGCTCGTGATCGCTCAGGACAGCCAGCCGCCGCGTTACGCTCGCGGCGCGCACGGAGTGACGCGCCCCACCTGGGGCCTGGCACGCTCGGGAGTTCGTCGCTCCGCGCGCGCCGCGAACGTCAACAGGGTTCGCTTGGCATAAGCGGCCCGCCCGGAGCGCCGAGCATTGCTCGGCAGGTCTGCATTTCGAATTCCGCCGTGCCTTGGACTGTCCACCATCCACATCAACTCGGAAACCATCCGCCCACGGGTTAATCAGATTTCGGCAGCTCCAAGTCGCGATCGCTCTGTTCCTCCCCGCTGGCGTCAATCAGATAGAGTTTTACTTGATGATTGGTTTCACGCAGCAGGTAATTACCGGGTGAATCCTCCTCGCGGAATTTGCCGCCGACGAGAATATTGTCCCAGGTATTGAAACCATAACTGACGGCATTGTTGGAATTCTCAATGATAGCCTGCAAGCCGGTCCGGACTTCGGCGGCCGTATGCCAATTGGATTGGTTCAGGACGGTCTTGACCATCTGCTCTTGGTTCCAGGTGTGACCACGAAAGCTGCCCCGCACCAATTCCACTTCAATTTGCGGCAGAAAAGCGTAGGTTGTTAAAATTGTGACCGCGCTGATGACCAACACGAGGCCAATCAGCCAGGGAGCCTTCGGGCGGTTAGAAGGACTCATCCAAGCCAGCAGGCTGACCACCAACACGCCCAGGGCCAGGACATATGCGCCTCGATTCCCAGCGGTGATCAACGCACCGTGCCGACTGTAAGAATGACGCTCATATTCATGGTAGGCCGACGGAAGGCTGATCCAGACATCCTCATCCATGTCCGCAGGTTGGAGCGTGCCGGCCAGCTTGGTGATGATGGCCGAAGGGCCAAACCACGCGCGCAACGCCGAATGGCGCAATTCCAGCCGGGTGCTTCTTTCCACGGCAAAATGAGGGGCCGCCGCGCCGGTGTCGCCAAGCACGAACAGATCCACGTGCAACGGACCGCCGCTCAAGCCTGTCAGGCGCATCGGATAGACCGGCTTGGCGGTTTTGAAGGTGAAGGAGAGCGGGCGTGGGGTGCTGGTCCCCGGTCCAGCTTCATTGCGGAGGACCTTGGTGGCCACAAAAACCCAGTGGTCCCGGACGTATCCGGCAATCACGGCCTCCGAGTTGGCCGGCACTTGGTATCCGTTATCGGCCAGCCAGGATTGCAGCGCCCTGGCATCCTGGGCCGCCAGGGTTGTGGTCTCGAAGACGCCGACGATTTGCCGGTCCAGCACGGTGACGTCCCTGGTGGAAGACACCGGGGTGCTTCCCAGTGACATGCCTGCCGGGAGGAGCAATCCGCAGAGGCAGGACGCACCGGCGAACGTGACCACAAAAACGACCAGTGGAGATTTTTGGGTGAGGCGAATGAGCACGACGTCGTAGAATAGAATGGCGGTTACCAGGCCGGTCACGAACCAGTTGAATGGCTCTTCGGTGCCACCGGCGGCTGCGCCCGCCCCCACCAGCAGGCAGGCCAACAGATCCAGGGGTTTTATGCGGCCGGTGGGCCGAACGGACAGGAGCAAGATCGCCAGGCCCAGCAGCGCCAGGACGCCCGCATAATTTTTCGGCACGTTATGGATGATTTCCGGCCGGCAAAGATATTGCAGGGTTGGGAAAAAGCCAGTGGTTGCCTGTTCGATGACCGGTGGGTTTGGCAGCGGGACGACCCAAGCAAAATTGGTCCCGGCCGCCGTAAAGCGCGTTTCAATAACCAGTCGCTCGCTGCCGTTGCTGAACGAGAGTGCCGCTTGCTGGTCGGAAATGGCCACTTGGGCCGGATAGGCGACCGTGGGGATGACCATGCCATCCGGTCGGGCACCAAGCGGAAGCAGCAGCAGAAAAAAGAACAGCAGGTTCCTTCGCATGGTTGGAAAAAGCATATTAATCCCTTCGTGACCAGCCCAAGCCAAATTCACGGTATAATTTCGCTACGCTCTTTCAGGAGCATCTCCTGCTCGCCGCGCTTGTGGTCGAGCGTCTTTTTTTCCGCGGCTTCCAGCACATGCAGCAGATCGGCCGCCTCGAGCAGCCGCGGCGTGGTTACGTAACTGGCGCCGGCCGCGTACAAGCCCGGCAGGTCGATCAGCCGCTCGGCGTGAACGATGATCTGCGCGCGCGGATTCAACTGGCGCACCTGGCGCAGGATCTTCAGGTTGTTCGCGCCCTTGAGCAGGGTGTTCGGCAGCGAGCAAATGATGATCTCCGCGTGCGACGCCCCGGCGTGATGCAGCACATCGCGGGCGGTGATGTCGCCATACACGGTATGCAGCTCGCGGGTCTTCAGCGCCTCGTGCACCGAGGGATTAAAATCGATGATGCACAGTTCGCGGAGCAGGTCGGGCCGGTTGCGCTCGATCTCGGCCAGCAGCGAGCTGGCCGTCCAGGAAAAGCCGAGCAGGCAGATGCGGCGCGGCGCGGCGTCGGCCCGCGCCAGGAACGCGGTGTGATCCAGGTCGTGCAGGCCCAGCCGGTGGAGCAGCGGCACGGTTTTGCGGAGCAGCGTATCGTGGCCCAAAATCGCGTAGGTGGAGCCGATGGCCAGGAAGGAAAAGGCAAAGGCGGCAATGCCGA
>CAYTJG010000106.1:0-17610 GCA_964437865.1 uncultured Bifidobacteriaceae bacterium
CCGGGCGCAGCGGCGTGCGGGTGTAGCAGCCGCTTTCACATCAATCGACGCGGAATCGCACTCCGCATTCTGCGTTCCGCACTCCTCTTGGGCCGGGGTGAGGACGGTCTCTTTTCAGCCGACGTCAGGAGGCTCAAATGTATTTTCCGGAATTCCAAAACAATCAACATTCAACGCCAAAGTGGCCGGCACGACCTGTTTGAATGCGCGTCGGTGGCGTGGAGTTTCCACATTCCCAAAGTTGAATCAATCGGGGAACCGGGAGACGTTGCGTGATCGACGAATGATCGACCGGTGATCCAACCCTTGCAGGGTTGGTCGATCTTGGGTGATGGTTACCCAGGGTAGGCCAATCGAATTGGCCAATCCTGGGCTAAATTATTGCCATCCCTTCAGGATGACCGGAGCGGGCAAGATTTCAGGGCGGAGTGAGGGTAAAGAAGTGCGGAGTTCGGCGACAAATCATGTGTTGTCTTTCGCTGGCCGAGCAATGCTCTCGGCGCTCCGGGCGGCGGCCTTTCGTTTCGAAGCGTTGGTGTCGGGAGATGGCTGGTCCAACATCGCGTCGCAGCGGCCGGGACGGCCGCGGGCCGGGGCGGGAAAACTTGCTCTTAGCCCGACTTTCGCAATTGCACCAGCGTGGCGCCCCAGCCACCGAACTGCGGATAGTCCAGAGAGAACGAAATCACCGCCGGATGCTTCCGCAAAACGGCATGCACCGTGCGCTGCAGATTGCCCACGCCTTTCCCGTGAATGATCCGCACCTGCACCAGACCGCGCGCCTGACACGCCGCCAGGTAGTCCGGCACCAGGTCCTTCACGTCGCGGGGATGGAACGTGTGCAAGTCCAACACGCCATCAATCGGCAGTTCCACCGGATCGTCGCTCATAGCTGCCGTTTCACCCACTCCAAGGCGTCGTCCCGGGTGGCCAGTTCATCCGACAATTGTCGTTCCCGGAGGGCCAGCAACAGCTCGCCGATGCGCTTGCCCGGTGGCAGGCCCAGCGCCAGCAAATCATCCCCCGTCAACAGCGGCGGCCGGAGCGCGGGCCGCTGCCGCAGCGCTTCCGCTTCCCGCAACAGAAACTCATAGTTCTCCAGGTTGCCGGCCGATCCCAGGCAGTCCAGCCGGTGCAGTTCCATCTCCAGCGGGAAGGTCTCGCGCATCAGCAACCGCCGCAACGTGGCCTTGCGCATATGCCGCACGTCCTTGAATTGCATGTGGTGGCGCACGCTGGCCACGATTTCCTCGGTTTGTTTTACCGGGAACCGCAGCCGTTGCAGGATCCGCTCCGCCATGGCCGCCCCCACCTGCTCGTGGCCGTAGAAATGAACGCCGCCGGTCGCCTCGTCGCGCTCCGCCGTTACCGGCTTGGCGATGTCGTGCAGCAGCACCGCCCAGGGCAGGGACGCGGCGATGGCCGGGCTGGCCGGGAGCGTGGAGGGGGACCGGGCCATCTGCTCGAGCATGAGCCGGAGGTGATTGAACACGCTGCCTTCGGGATGAAAATCCGGCGTTTGCTCGCACGCGATGGTGGTGCTCAACTCCGGCAGGACGTGGGCCAACAGGCCGCTGTCACGCAGCAGCACCAACCCGCGCGCCGCCGGCACCCGCGTGTCTTCCCCGCGCGCCCCGCAGCTCACGGGTTCCGCTGGCGCCGCCGCCTCGGGCAGGGCAAACAGCTTGATGAGCTCATCGCGCACCCGTTCGGCGCTGATCGCAGTGATCTTGGAGGCCAGCGATTGAATGGCGGCCAACGTGGCCGGCTCGAGATCAAAATTCAGCCGCGCAGCGAACCGCACCGCCCGGAGCATCCGCAAGTGATCTTCGCCGAAGCGATCTTCGGGCCGGCCAATCGTCCGGATGATTTTCGCGCGCAGGTCTTTTTCGCCGCCCACCCAGTCGTGCAGGCGGCCGGCGATGGGATTGTAAAACAGGCCGTTCACGGTGAAGTCCCGGCGCAAGGCGTCCGCCTCGGCATTGGCGAATTCCACCCGCTCCGGCCGGCGGCCATCCCGGTAATCCGCCTCCGCCCGGAACATGGCCACCTGAAACTGGTGCCCGCCCTCCACCACAATGACCACCCCGAATTTCCGGCCCACCGGAATCGTTTTCCGGAAAAGCTGTTCCACCTGCTCCGGCTTGGCGTCCGTGGCGATGTCAAAATCCCCCGGCTCGCGCCCCAGCAGAAAATCGCGCACGCAACCGCCCACCCAGAAAGCCGCAAAGCCCGCCGCTTGCAGGCGCTCGACCACATGTTTGGCCACGGTCTTGGGTGTATCCATCGTCATTAACCAATTATCACGAACTGGGCAGGGAGAATTTTAACCACAGATGGGCACGGAGGGACACAGATAAAAAGGAGGATGGAAGATTGAGACACGAATTGCACAGATTTTCACGAAAGGGGCAGAGAGACTTTTGTTTGAGCCTCCTACGTCGGCTGGAAGGAGACCGTCCTCACCCCGGCCCTCTCCTCCAGGAGAGGGAAACTTGTTGCCGCGCCGATTGGTGTGGCAGGGGCCGCACTGTGCGCACGCCTCAGCGCCCGGGACGGGCGCGGTCCGATCCGCGGAGATCCCCAAAACCAGCGGCGGGCCCCGCGCGCTCGCGCGAGACCCGCCTGTGAATCAAAAAAACCCCTGTCGAGCGCGGCTGTTTAGGCCAGGACCCAACCGGCGCGATTTTCGCGCTTGATGAACTGCGCCGCTTCCGGGCAGTTCTTGGCCACCATGTTCGGGCCGTCCCATTCGATTATCTTGCCGGCCCGCAAGGCCACGCAGCCGAGCAACATGATTTCGGTCAGTTGCGCCGCAATCGCGAAGCGCGAGTAGCACTTCAGCGGATCGTTGGCCTTGATGGCGGCAATCCACTCCAGATGCTGGCGATGATCGGCGTCACCCTTGAATTCGTTGCGCGGAATCGTCTGCGGAATGGCCGACGCCGCCTCGTATTTCTTGTAATGCACGAACTTCTTGTCGTCGGTGCACTTGATGAAGAACTGTTCGCCGTAATCATCCGGGGAGAAAATCTTGCCCTTGTCGCCGATCATCAGACAGGCGCTGTTGGGCACTTCGCCCAGCAAATCCTCGATGTCCACCAGCAGATCATGCGGCGGCTTGTTGCTGTTATCATGGTCCGAGGGGTCCTTGGGATTCGGCTGTCCGCCATCGTACCAAGTGAAAGTGACCGGACCCTGCTCCAGCACGTCGTGCCGATGCAGGAAGGTCTTGTGCTCCGCCGGGCGCTTGGTGGAGCGCGCCGGAAATTCAAAGCGGATCTTGGAACCGATCGGATAGGTCTCCTGATTGATGCCATTGATGGCCATGGCCTCGATCTCGGTGGGGTAACCCAGGTTGAGCGCCCGGAACGGCATGTTCACCGTGTGGCAGGCCATGTCGCCCAGCGCGCCGGTGCCAAAATCCTGCCAACCGCGCCATTTGAACGTATGGTAGACCCCTTGCTTGAAGGGCCGTTCCGGCGCCACGCCCAGCCACAAATTCCAGTCCAGCGACGAGGGCACCGGATCCGAACCCACCGGGCGGGCCATGCCCTGCGGCCACACCGGCCGGTTGGTCCAAATATGCACTTCGCGCACCTGGCCAATAATGCCAGCCTGCACGCATTCCACCGCCCGCCGCAGACCGTCGGCCGAACTGCCCTGGTTGCCCATCTGGGTGATCACCCCGCTGGACTTGGCCAATTGGCGCAGGTAACGCGCCTCGTAAATCGTCTGCACCAGCGGCTTTTGGCAATAAACGTGTTTGCCATGCCGCATCGCCAGCGCGGCGACCATCGCGTGCATGTGGTCCGGCGTGGAGACCGTCACCGCATCGATGCCGTCCGCCATGTCGTCGAACATCTTCCGGTAATCCTGGTAGAACTTCGCCGCGGGATACTTCTCGCGCTGCCCGGCGCAAATCTCACTATCCACGTCGCACAGGGCCACAATGTTCTCGCCGCTGCAATGGTCGGTGTCGCTCTGGCCCTTGCCCGTGGCGCCCACGGCGGCAATGTTCAGCTTGCTGTTCAAATTGGCCGCGCGCAACAAAGTCGGCACGCCAAACGTGATGGCACCCGCAGCCAGGGCGGAGGTGTGGAGGAAACGGCGGCGACTCAGGCCGCTTGGGGGAGTAGGATGATTCGGTTTCATCAAGGCAGAGTTTAGGTGGTGTGTGGGGATGCGAAAACAAAAAACAACTGGTTTATTTAATTTATTTTGTTCACAAATTCCGCGGCGTGCTTTTTTCCTATACCAATTCAAAACGCGGATCTTGCAGACCGCGCCGCACTTTATCCGCCCCCGCCGCCGCGGATTGGTCCTTAGACGCCACGCGTATGCGAAAGGTAACAGTGTTTTTAAAGAATTTACCCCCCGAAGAAGCCCCATCGCCCGTCAAACCGTTTTCCCCAACTCAGTTCGCCTTCACTTCGCAATGCAGCAGCTCGTCGATGCGCTTTTCGAGGCGGTTCAAGTCCAACGGTTTGGTGAAGAAGTCCTCCGCCTGCATGGTGGCTGAGCGCTTGGTGACATCGCCGGTCAGGGCGCTCATGAAGATGATCGGAATTTTCTTGGTGCCGGGCTGGCGGCGCAGAATCTCGCAAACTGACAGTCCGTCCAGATCCGGCAGCAGGATATCCAGCAAAATGAGGTTGGGCTTGAGCGTGCGGGCCTGGCTCAACGCGTGCACACCGTCGTTGGCTACGATCAGTTCGTAACCGTGGCCGGCCAGCTTGTACTGCAAGAGCTCGATGAAGTCGTTCTCATCGTCAACTATCAGAATCCGTGGTACCATGCCACAATCTAGTCCACCCCCTCTAAATTACAAAGACGAGCAGGTTACTTGAATGTTACGTTATGGTAACAGGATTCGATCAGATGAGTTAGGAAGATTAATTCCCAGGTTGCGCCGGAAATCCCGTTTGCGCGAAAGGCATTTGATCGTCGGAATGAATCCGGTTGCCGGCCGGATCGATCATCGTGGCGGTGACGAAGACCAACACCTGCGTCCGCCTCTGCTTGGCTTGGCGAATAAACGCCGCCACGTTCGCATCCCGCCAATCGTCCGGCCCGGAGAAGCTAAGTGCCTTCGTGTGGGGCTGATCCAGCACCAGCAGCAGTGTCTGGTTATCGTACAAATTGGCGTGGGTGGATTCCGTATGGGTTTGCACCGCCGGCCATACCAACGGCACCTCCACCCGTTCCCCCACCGCGTTTGTTTCCACCCGCGTGGCGGCATGGCCAACGACATTGGTGGGTACCGGCGCATAGCCCAGAAACTCAGTCACCGACGCCGTCGTCGTTAAATCAATGGTGTACAGGTCGGCCATGACCCGGGGAACAACGTCCAACACCGGCCCGCTCTCCATGCTCATCGTTTGGGGAGCGATAACATTGCTGGCCACCGTGCCGTCTTGGTTGATGGTCCCCCCTTGGAACATCATGTTCGTGACCACCGTCCGAACCTCAGTCGCGTGCATGGAAGTCATGCGACCGGGCAGCAGGGTTACTTCTGGTATGCCCAGGTCTGCCACTCCCGCGCGCGCTTGCAAGGCGCGCAGCGCCGCCTGCGCGTCCTTGGCGGTTAGCAGGCCGGTGATTCCCGCAGGTGAAACATTCGTGACCATCTGCAGTCCCTTAATGCCCTCCAAAGTCCCCGCCGGCACCTCAATGAACCAGGCCTTGAGGTGGACTTGCGGCAGAAGCGACTGATCAATCGTCCGCAGAGCGGTTTCAATGACGTCCAAATCCGACTTGGTCGCTCTCACGAACATATAGCCGGTCCGGTCGTCGTAAATGACCGCCTTGCCAGCGGGCAACTCCAAGTCCACTCCCAGATCCGACAAGAACTCCCGCGCCACCGCCGCTGCTGAAAAGCCGGCCTCCGCGGAACCCTCTTTCCGCCCGGATGGTGCGTGCAGCTTGGCCACCATGTCGCCAAACGCCAATGGATCCACCACGATGTACGTGCGCGTGGCCAGTGAGTCGTTGGTATGGGTGGACGGAACACTCAGGGACCGCAACCAGTCAAGCTCGCGTTCCATCACTGCTGGATTCGTCACCAGATACGTTGCACCAGGCACGCGGCTTGCGGGCGGCGCATTGACCAGCATCCCAACCAATTGTTCGATCGTATCCAGATCCGACTCGGTCGCCTTCACAAACAAATACCCCCGCCGGTCGTTATAGAAAATGGATTTGCCCGCAGGGGAGGCCCAATCCACCCCGGCCTGAGCAAAGATCTGCCGCAGCACACTTAAGAAGTTCGTCGGGGACTCACTCAGAGACGCGCCGGTCTGCCGTTCCACCGCCGCCCCAATGGTGGCTCGGTCCACTTTGAAAGTGCGCATGAACAACTTGAGTCCATCGGCACTCACGATCCCCTTCACTTGATTCGTGCGAGCCGCCGCCATGAGTCCCAGGTAGTACTTGGCCGCTGCATTCCCGGGATCAACGCCCAGAACCGCCTTGAACAGGTCTTGCGCATCAGCCAGTTTACCCATTTCGTAAAACACCTTCCCGTCCCGCAGGTACTTAGGCACATCCACCTTGTCCGCCGGTAACGGTTCTGGCTGCGAACTAGCCGACGGACCATCGCCCAGCAGTTCCGCCGTTATAGCGATCATCGTATGATTCGGATCATTGGGCACCTCCATGACCAGACCGCCGTGGCTGGGAATCACCACGCTCCCGCCCACCAAATTCGTGGAACCCGCGCCCGCCAAGCGATCCGTAAAAACGTTCGTAAAGGCCAATTGGATCAGCCCGCCGCGAACCACCGGCAAACAATCCAACTCGACCCCGCCCGAGTCATTCCCCACAAAGAACTGAGCCTCCATTCCACTCGAAGTCTGAATGCGTGGGCGCTGGACCAATTCCCAGCCCGGTTTCTTCAATCGAATCGAGTTGGTCAATTTGCCGTCCAGCACGGCAAACTGTTCCGGGGTGGCCGACCACCCTTTCGCCGGCACCGTGCCCGCTTTGAAAAACACGGACCACCAACTCCCGGCCTTCGCATGCGAAACGGGCAACGTCTGACTGACAAGCGGAACTGCCGTCAATCCAGCCACCAGATCCTTCAGTTTGTTGGGCGGGAGCCGGTAGATCGAGCCTTGGAGTAATACCGATGGCCGTCGGGCCGCCAGCTCCAGGGCCGCCGGCGCGGAGGCGGACGGGTCCCCACTCGCCGCCGGCCCCGGCCCCATCGGCACCGCCACCGCGCTAAACGCCAGAATGCCCACCAGCGAGGCCACCGAAAGCCCCGCCCGTCGCGGCGGCCGGAACGCCACCAACCGCTCGATCCGCTGCCGCAACGCACTCCGCGATTCCATGATCCCCACCAATCCCAGGCTCAATAGCGGACGCCGAAAGGCCAGCTTGGCCACCTCCAGCAATGTCGGCGCATAAATCTCCGCCTCACCGCCCAGCGCCAACATCACCGCATCATCCACCGCCTCCTCCCGTAACCGGCGCATCCGCGCGTTGGCCACCCACACCAGCGGATGCCACCAATATAAAATCTGCAACAGCGCCTGCGCACAGTTCGTCCAGATATCCCACCGCCGCAAATGCATGGCCTCATGCAGCAAGACCGCCCTTAACTGTTCGGTTGTGAGCCGCTCGGCCAGCAGCCGCGGCAGCAAAATCACCGGTCGGAACAGCCCGCAGACCGCCGGCGACATGCGCTCCTCCACCAGCTTCACCTGGTAGCCCAAGCTCAGCCGCGGCCATTGGGCATCGCCGCCCACCAAGTTCGCGAGTCCCCCCGCCGGCGCCGCCCGCCGCACCCGCCGAATGACTTGCCCCCACCGATACATCAACCACCCCAACAACCCCAAGCTCACCCCGACCACCGCCAGCAAAGTCCCCCCCCCACGATCCAATCGAACCGGGGGCAGTGCCAGCGGCACCGACGCCTCCGGCAGGCGGCTCAGCATTGGGGCAGCCGCATCCGTGGTCACCACTTCAAATTTTGGCGCCGGGGCTTTGATCGCCGGCTTCACAGGAAACAGCCACCACGCCGCGCTGGTCGGCAGGGCCAGCGACGGCGGCAACAGCAATTTCACCAGTACCACCAGCCACAGCGCATGGCGTACCGCCGCCCGCACCTTCCGCGCCAGCAGCAGGTCCGCGCCCAAGACCAACACTATCAGCAAGCTCGATTGCCACAGCATCGGCCCGGCAAACGCCAAAAAGCGGCTGCCCAGTTCGTTTAATTGTTCGATGGTGAGATTCATTTCCTTGAACTTGACCGCATTATTTTCCTATCCGGTTTTCCCAGTCACGTTTTGCTTAATGCCCCTTGGTCGTCTTTTTACGGGCCTTGATAATCGCCTCGATCTTGGCCAGCTCATCAGCGTTCAGATCCTGGCTATCCAGCAGGCACTGGACCATGGGCGTAAGCGCGCCGTTGAAGGCGTGCTTGAGGGTGTAAAAGAGTTCGCCGCGCTGCGCCTGCTCGCGCGTCACGGCAGAATGGTAAATGGTCAGCTTGCCCTCCTTCTTGGCGGCCAGCACGCCCTTGACCACCATGCGGTCCATGAGTGTGCGCACCGTCGAATAGGTCCAGCCCATGGGTTGGGCCAGCAGCTCCTGAATGGCGGGCGCGGTGCAGGGTTCGGTCTCCCAAACGGCCTTGATGACGGACCATTCGGCTTCGGTAAGTTCCACGGCGGGCTTGGACATGCGGCCATATTCTCTACAATTGTAAATAATGTCAAGCGGAATCTTTACAAACGTAGAGGAAGGACGGCCCGCATGATTCTACTCGTCCACAAAGAACGCCCATGAATGTGGGCTATGGATCGGTGACCTGCCTATCTGCGCTGAGGATTGGCAGTTTACCAGCGCAGGTGGGGCGCGTCTCTCCGAGCGCGCCGCGCCTGCCAACCAACGCGCTCAAGCCCCCCCCCAATGCGCCGCCCTGAAATCACGCTCGGCCCGATTCGCGGCGCATCATCAACGCCGCCGTTGACTCGTGATCGCCCAGGCCTGCGAGGCGCCGCGCCACGCTCGCGGCGCGCTCGGAGAGACGCGCCCTACCGACCCGGGCACGCCCGAGTGCAGATCGTTGCAATTCGTGTCTTCCCTTCGGTTTTCAGTTCCCCGGCCCAACAACAAAAAAAGGCGCGCCCGGCGGGCGCGCCTTTAAGTCAATCCTACCGACCGCTCAGGACAGCTTGGCCAGGGTGGCCTTCACGGCCTCGAAGTTCGGCAGGTCCTTGGGCGTGGCCGTCCGCTCGCTGTATTGCACCACGCCGTGTTTATCGATGACGAACGCCGCGCGGGCCGAGGTGTCGCCCACGCCGGCCAGCATGGGGAAGAGCACGTCGTAGGCCTTGGTCACGGTCTTGTTGAGGTCGCTGGCCAGCGTGATGCCGATTTTTTCCTTCTGCGCCCAGGCCAGTTGCGCAAAGGGGCTGTCCACGCTGATGCCGATCACGTCGGCGTTCAGGCCGGCGTAGGCGCCCAGGCCGGACGTGATATCGCACAGCTCCTGGGTGCAGACGCTGGTGAACGCCAGCGGGAAGAACAACAACACGGTGTTTTTCTTCCCGAAATTGCTGCTCAATTTCACTTCCGCGTCCGCGGGGGTCTTGGACTTGAGGGTAAAGTCAGGGGCCGGGGAGCCAACAGGAATTGCCATAATATATTCGTTTTCTTTGGTTAAGTTAATGTTACACGACTCGGGGAAGATTATCCGCCCCGCTTGCGGTGTCAAACGGGAAAAATTTGAGTTTGAGCCTCCTGCGTCGGCTGAATGGAGACCGTCCTCACCCCGGCCCTCTCCTCCGGGAGAGGGAGAACTTGTTTCCGCGTCGATGGATGTGAAAGCGGCTGCCACACCCGCACGCCGCTGCGCCCGGGACGGGCGCACTCCGGGCTGCGGCCGTCCCCGGCCGCAGCGACGTGATTTTGGACCAGACGTCACCCGACACCAACGCTCCGCAACGAAAGGCCGCCCTCTCTTCCAAAACATACAACGCTCAACGTCGAAGTGGCTGAGGCCCCGTTCAGAATTGAATGTTGAATGTTTGAGCCTCCTGCGTCGGCTGAAAGGAGACCGTCCTCACCCCGGCCCTCTCCTCCAGGAGAGGGAGAACTTGTTTCCGCGTCGATTGATGTGAAAGCGGCTGCTACACCCGCACGCCGCTGCGCCCGGGACGGGCGCACTCCGGGCTGCGGCCGTCCCCGGCCGCAGCGACGTGATTTTGGACCAGACGTCACCCGACACCAACGCTCCGCAACAAAAGGCCGCCCTCTCTTCCAAAACATACAACGCTCAACATTCAACGGCCGCACCGCGCCCGGGACGGGCGCGGACCGGGTTAAGAAAACATGCCCCGGGAGGGGGCGGTTGCAAGGGGGAAAAATCGGCCGTGACGGCCGCAGAAAAAAACCGATCCGGGCCACAGCCGCCAAGGAGGCGGGACAGGGGATGTCCACTGAAGAAACGGCTGTGCGCCCGGATCAAAATCGTGCGTCTAGGTTGCCATTGGCCTCCGACCGGTCCTCGGGAACGATCATCGTGCCCTGCGGCTCGCCGCAGTGAAATCCCGTCTCGTCCTCATACCCTAACGGAATCTCCAATAGTGCCGCCCAGCTAAATCCACTGGCGGCTGCACCGTGACTTTCGAGACCATTCCCGACTACCGGCTCGCGATCATATCGCGCTGTCGCCTGCCGGCTTGTGTTAGGTCTCGAAGCCTGACGGCCTAAACTCATGTGAGCACTATGCAGCAGGATTTAATATGAGGCTAACCAGTTTTAGTCGGATCTTTTACATTTATTGTTTTTTACCCCTCCGGAAGCCATGAATGACATTGAAGTAACATCGGTGTGACGGTTGAACGTCACCGCCCTAGTCCCGGAAGCAGCCTATCCATCCCCCGCCGGCCAAGCAATCACCAACTCCGGAAAAGCCGCCGATTCGGAGTCAACTGAGTGCGGAATGCTGGATTCGGTACATTCGGTGCACGCACGCTACGCACGGGCGTGCCAGGGGCGGCAGGGCGCGCCTGCCAACCAACGCACTCAAGCCCACCCAACGCGCCGCCTGAAATCACGCTCGGCCCAATCCGCTGCGCGTCAGCAACGCCGCCGCCTGCTCGTCGTCACCGAGGGTAGCGAAACGTCACGCAACACTCGCGGGGCGCTCGGAGAGATGCGCCCCACCAAAGCCGTTCGGTGTGCCAACGGCCGCTCCCCGCGAACGCCTCAGCGCCCGGGACGGGCGCGGACCGGTCCGTGGCCGTCCTCGGCCGCTGAGATGTGATTCTGGACCAGTCGTCACCCGACCGAAACGCCCCGCGACGAAAGGCCGACCATCGGCTTCGCGCGCACCCTCCCAACCCTGGCCAACACGCTGCCCCTAAAGCGCCGCCAGCACTTCGGCCGCGTGTTCATCGGGTTTT
Organism: uncultured Bifidobacteriaceae bacterium; assembly: GCA_964437865.1. Taxonomy (GTDB): domain Bacteria; phylum Verrucomicrobiota; class Verrucomicrobiia; order Limisphaerales; family UBA11358; genus UBA11358. Next base: position 11,418 of record CAYTJG010000106.1, read on the forward strand.
ACCAACGGCCAGATCTTCTTGATCAGTCCGTCCGGCCCGATGAGGAACGTGACCCGATGAGTACCCAGATAGGTGCGCCCCATGAATGTCTTCTGTCCCCAGACGCCGTAGGCACTGACGATTTTTTTATCCACGTCCGCCACCAGCGTAAAGGGCAGCTTGAATTTCTCCGCGAATTTGTCGTGCGCCTTCACCGGGTCCACACTCACGCCCAGGATGACAGCTCCCTTTTTCTTGAACACCGCAAAGTTATCGCGGAAGGCGCAAGCTTCCTTGGTGCAACCGGGCGTGTCGTCCTTGGGATAAAAGTAGAGGATCACGTTTTTGCCGCGGTAGTCCGCCAGCGACACCGTGGTGCCGTGGTTGGCCGGCGCGGAGAATTCCGGGGCCGGATCGCCTTCCTTCAGCTCAAGTTCGATTGCTTTGGCCATAAAACTGGAACACCAATAAACCGGAACCCGGTGAGAATCAAGCCTTGGACGCCCGCAAGGGGGGAAAATCCAAGCCCCGAATCGGGAGCCCTGCGGAACGCCTCATTTTGGTAGCGGCGAGCTCGAGGGATGGGCGCCGAGTTGCCGCATTCCATCCCAGACGTAAAACAAGCCGGAGATGCCCGTGAAAATGCCTGCGCCCAAGATCCAGATGCGCAGCCAAAACGCGGGATAGGCAAAATCCCAGCGCAGCAAAATCCAACACACCGTGACCATCTGAAAAACCGTGGCCACCTTGCCGGTAACACGGGGGCGGATGGTAAGGGTCCCCACGACCAGGCGCACCAGCACAACGCCCAAGCCCACCACCAGGTCGCGCCCGATGATGGTGCCGGTGAGCCAGAGGGGGATCTGTCCCAGATGCGGCAGGTGGTCGGTACTGAGCAATATGATGGCGGAGACGAGCAGGAGTTTATCCGCGAGGGGATCGAGCAGCGTGCCCAGTTCACTGCGCTGGTTGTAATGCCGGGCCACGTAGCCATCCACGCCATCCAGGATGGCAGCCACGGCAAACGCCAGGAGTCCGAGCAACCGGTGAACTTCATTGCCCGTGCGCACGTAATAAAGAATCTCCACCACGAAAAACGGGACCAACAAAATCCGCAGGATGGTGATTTTATTCGCGGTTGTCATCGCCAGTCGTATTCTCGCAGATTTTCAGGGAATTTCCACGCTTTTTGGCGCGCGGCGGGACGGCTGAAGCGCCATTGCCCGGCCCGCGTGGCACCAAACCAATCATTGCCAAACAGAAACGTGGTCTGCTCAAATCAGCTCCGGCCGAGCACTCTCGGCGCTCCGGGGGCGGCCAGCCAGCGACTGCGCCCCGGCGTTATCGAAGCACCCGCATGTAATGAAACAGAAATTGCTGCGCATAGCCGGCATGCGGACCGAAATGCGTGGCAGCGAACCGGCGGAGCCGTTTATCGCCGGCCCGGCGGCGCGGGAAATAAAGTTCCTGCAACGCGCGTTCCACCCACACATCCACCGGAAACGCGCTGTCGAACCCATACGCGAAGAGCAGCACGCAATCCGCAATCTTGCCCCCCACGCCACGCAATTGCATCAATTCGGCGCGCGCGGCGGCGTAGTCCAGACGGCGAATCTTTTCCAGATCGAGCCGCCCCTCGGCCACCGTCCGCGCGGCGGCCAGCAGGCTGGGGGCGCGAAAGCCCATCTTGCACGCGCGCAGGTCCGCCTCGCTGGCGGCGGCCAGCTTCGCCGGGGTGGGAAAAGCACGCGGGACGAGTGGCCAGGCGAGGCTGGCACCCGGCGGCGACGGGACGTCGCCGCCACAGGGCTCGCCAAACCGTTCGCAGAGCTGCGCCACGATTTGGCGGATTTGGACGATTTGCTTGGTGGACGACAAGATGAACGACGCCAGGCATTCCCACGGGTCCTGCCGCAACAAGCGCAGACCGCGACACGCGGCCACCGCCTGCCGCATGGGTTCATCAGCGGGAAAAGTGGCCAGCACCGCCGGGTAATCGATCTCCGTTTGCAGGAAGTGCCGGAGCCAGTCCCAGTCCGTTACGGGCGCGGCGGTCACGGCGTGGAGGCCGGCCGGCGTGGGCGTGAGCCGGACCGCATGCGAGCCCACCCAGCCCCGCCAGGCTTGGCCCACGAGCTGCCAGCGAAACACCTGGCCGGATTCCAGCGTGGCCGCCAGATCATAATCCGCCACCGGCAGGAGAATTTCAGTGGTGGCAGACATCGGCTACTTCAGGTGGTAGCAGCCAAACAGTTCCACGCGCTGAAAGACCCGGCCATCCCGCAATTTAATCTCCCGGATGCCAAGGTTCGTGACGGACTCGAATTCGTCCGCGATCCGTTTGGGCGCCGGGCGCAGCGGCGGGATCTGCCGAAAAACCACTGGTTGACCGCGCAGCCATTTGCCGAGCCAGCCGGATTCGAGCTTGTAGGGGTCCAGCCGCAGGACAAACAGCGCGTTTTCACCCTGGCGATGTTCGCGATAGTTGTACTGGTTCCAATACGGGAACTGGTTGATGGGCTCATCCGAATCCAGGCAATAGACCAGCGGCTGGTCCGAGCGGGCCGCCGCGCGGGCGGGTGCCGAATAGAGCGAGTAAACGCCGGTGGTGCTGTAGTGATCGGCAATGATAAAGGCGTGCGCATCGAAGGAGGCGCGTTCGGCCTCCACCAACCGGGCGGTCTCGTGCCAGCCGCGGAAGCGGTGCGAGAAATCCACATCGCCCGGCAGCTTGCTGCCGGTAATCCGCCCGATCAGATCGCTGCTGTAGATGAACACGGAGACGCCGATGCCCAGCAACAAGCCGGCGGCCAGCCACCGTTTGATCGGCCGCGGGTGCTCCTTCCAATACAGCACCATCAGGCAGAACAGGGGCGGGATGGCCGCGGCAATCCAGTTGAGTTGGACGCGCGAATGAAACGCGAACAGCCAGTGGCCCAAGAACACGGGCGCGCCCATGCACGCCAGGAAAAACCAAAGCGGCTTTTCCACCCGCCGGCGCCAGGCCATCACCACGGCCCAAAACGCTCCCACGAAAAACACCGGGTTCAACACCCCGAATTCCCCGCCGGTGAATTCCACGAAATAATTCAAGCTCTGCTGCACGTGCTCCAGCAGGCTGACCGGGTGATCCGGTTTGCCGGTCATGCCGGCATCGCCCCACACATGCAGGACAGTGATCCAGTGGTGTTGCGCGTTCCAAATGACCACCGGCAAGGTGCAAAGGCCGAAGACCAGCAACGCCAGCCAGGGTCCCGTCTTGCGCAACTGGGCGCGCGCCGAGGGTTGCAGGGCAAAGAAGATCGCCCAGCAGACGATTTGCATGGCCGCGGTGTACTTGCACAGAAAGCCCAGGCCGAGTGCCAGGCCCACCACCAGCCAATCGCGCGTGCCGGCAGTCGGCTGCACCGCGCGCCAGCCGGCGATGACCGCCCACATCCAAAACAGCACCAGCGGCGGGTCCACGGTCATCAGGATGGACCCGAGCACCAGCAGGGGAGTGGCCAGGGTGATGAGCACCAGGAAAAATGCCGCCCGCGTCCCGGCTTCCCGCGCCATGAACCGCAGCACCAGCACGCTGAGGATGGCACCCAACAGGGGCGAAAAGAACCGCACGCCAAAAGTGGTGTCGCCAAACAGATGCGTGCCCACCCATTGAAAATAGGCGATGCCGGGCGCCTTGCTGTAATAGGAGAGCGCCAGGTGCTTCGACCACAACCATTGGTAGGCTTCATCCCCGCTCAGATCAATCAGTCCGCTCGCCAGAAAGATCCAGCGTCCGATCAGCGCCGCGGCAATCAACAAATATCCCAGCCGCAACCAATCCACTTCGGATTTCGGCGTTTCTCTCTCCGCATTCGGCACTCCCGCCGACGCATTCGATGTGCCGGATTCCGCACTCGGCACTCCGCAGTCCGCACTCAATAGGTTTGGCAGCCGGGCGTGCCAGCCGGGAAAGATCCGTCGGCCAACGGAACTCCACAGCATCTGCACCAGCAGGACGAAGGCGATGGCGTAGCCGGTGCCGAGGATGGCGCCGGCGGTGACGTCGCTGGGATAATGCACGCCGTTGTACACGCGGGAAAAGGCGACCGCGGCGGCGAGGGGAAACAGGAACCACGCCCGGCGCCGATAAAACAGGCAGGCGACGGTGGCCAGGGCGAACCAGTTGGCCGCATGGGCGGAGGGAAAGCTGTGGCGATTGGCCCCGGGGGGCAGTGAGCCATCGGCCCGCGGCGGCACGTAGCCCTTGCCTTTTTCGCCAAACAGCCGCGCATCCTGAATGGTCACAAACGGCCGCGGCCGCAACACGGAATCCTTCACGGTGCCCACCACGAGCGGATCGCCCAGCGCCACCACCAGCACCATAAGCAGCGCGCACAGGCGCAGGCGGGTGGAACCAAACAGCACACCGACGAGCAGGCCCGCGATGGCGGCCGCCAGCCACGGCACCCCCTCCCCGCTCAAGATCGGCATTAGCCAGTCAAAGAAAGGATTCGCCAGCGTGCCGTTCACCCAGTGAAACAGCGCGGTATCAAGCGATTGAAGCCAGTGCATTTTATCGGATTATAGAGGCCGCCCGGGCGAAACGAAATGTTTTAGCGGTGCGTTGACCGTCATCCCGCCACCGGATTTTCACCTGCACCCAGTACCGGGCCGCCGCTGGCCACGGGCAGGTCCAGAAAGAGTTGGGGGAAGTAGAACTCGTGAATTTTCGACGGAAAAGCGACGCGCAGCGGGCCTTTGGGACTGGGGGTTTCAAAATAGCCCTGGGCCAGTCCCAGCTTGATGATTTCGACCGACACGGTGGCGGCTTTGCCGGTGATTTCCTGCACGCGTGCGCGCGGAATTTCGCCCTCATCCACCAGCGTGCGGGCCACGCGCATGACCTCTTGGCGATAGCGGTCGAGGTGCAAAGCTTCAAACTGGAAGTAGCGTTCCACCCGGGTGCGCAAGGCCGACAGGCCGAGCAGGCCGCTCATGAATTGGATCTGGTCGAGCATGGTCTCGAGAAAAAACACACAAAAGTCGGCCAAGGCCGCGTCCGAGAGATTGCCCCGACCATCGAGATCATCGCGACGGCCCTGGTCGGCGGCTGCGAGGCCGGCATAATAGCGCTGGCGCCAGCGGGCCAGGCCGCGGGACAAAGTCCACAGCCCGTGACTGGCAACGCCGTGGCGAATAAGCTGGGCCTGTGATTGGAGACGGATAACCCGACCGTTACCGTCGCCGAACGGGTGAATCCAAGCGAGTCGATGGTGAGCCGCCGCGATCGCCACCAAGCGGTTGGTTTCCGAAGCTTGAGCACCAGCGGTGAATGAACCTGCCCGGCAAGCCGGCCCGACGCCTTCAGTATTTCACCGGTCAGTTCAGAAAGACGACCACCCTGCCCCGTTGGGAGCAGAGGCTCCATCGCACTGGGCTGCCGGGAAACCGCCATAAAATAGGAATATTCCGAAAATCTTTATGAAGATCCGAGCACACGCTTAATCTACTTACAAATAAATGCTTATGTACATTCAATCGCTCATATAAATAAATCAAATGAAAATCTTTATGAAAATTATGTTTCCACCCGATACGCGACGGGAGGGGGGATTCGGGAAGTGTTCCCGTAGCTCCGTAGCGTAGCGCGTAATGGTGCGGCCATTCGTTGCGAAGCGTGTTGCCGCTTGGCGCCGCGTCCAATCTCACGTCTCAGCGGCCGGGGACGGCCGCGGACCGGTCCGCGCCCGTCTCGGGCGCTGAGGCGAGCGCACGGTGCGGCCGCTGTCACAACAAGCGACGCGGCAACAACGTCTCCCTCTCCTGGAGGAGAGGGCCGGGGTGAGGACGGTCTCCTTTCAGCCGACGACAGGAGGCTCAAACCAAGTTTTAGGGACCCAAACATTCAACGCCCAACATTCAAATTTGAACGGGGCCTTGGGCCACATCGGCGCTGGGCGTGGAATGTTGTTGTTTCGTAGCGCGAGGTGATGTGCGGCCTTTCGTTGCGAAGCGTATTGCCACTTGGCGCCGCGTCCAATCTCACGTCTCAGCGGCCGGGGACGGCCGCGGACCGGTCCGCGCCCGTCTCGGGCGCTGAGGCGAGCGCACGGTGCGGCCGCTGTCACAACAAGCGACGCGGCAACAACGTCTCCCTCTCCTGGAGGAGAGGGCCTGGAGTTTGGCTCTAATTATTTCATTTGATACTTAGAAAGATGGCGGATTGCAG
>CAYTJG010000107.1:0-17608 GCA_964437865.1 uncultured Bifidobacteriaceae bacterium
TACACCTTCGCGTGGAATACCTCGGGCGCGCAGAATGGCGACTACATCGCCGTGGCCAGCTACGTGATGGACAGTGCTGTCATCAGCAACCGCATGTTCGACCGGGTTCGTCTGGGCGACAGCCGCGTCAACGGCGCAGTGGCCTTGCCGCCATGCAGTTTGCGCAGATACGCGTAGAGCGGCAATCCCGCATCCAGCGCCGCCGCCCGGCAGACCGCCATCGACACGCCCAGCAACGCGTTGGCGCCCAGCTTCGCCTTGTTATCCGTGCCGTCCAACTGACACAGCAGAACGTCAATTTCCTTTTGCGCGTGCGGTGATTTGCCCTTGAGCTTGCGGGCGATGATCTGGCTCACGTTGGCCACCGCCTTCAGCACCCCCTTGCCCCCGTACCGCCGCGGATCGCCGTCGCGCAATTCCACCGCCTCGCGGATGCCCGTCGAGGCCCCACTGGGCACACACGCCGTGGCGCTAAGGTTGTTGTTGAGCGTGACACCGACCATGACCGTCGGGTTGCCGCGCGAGTCCAGAATCTCCTGGGCCGTGATGTTTTGGATGGTGTTCATAAAGTGTTCCTGTTCTTGGATCTTAAATGAGATTCCGTCATATCCCCGCCCCCACGGTCACTTCGGCCGGCTCCGCAGCGGCGCGGTATCTTAAGACGCGCACCTTCTCCAACGTCACCAACCCGCCCTGCATCATTTCGTCCAGCGCCGGCAGGAACGAATCGATCTTCTCTTCGCTGTCGGCAATTTCCACGACTAACGGCAGGTCAATCGAAAGGCGAAGAATCTTTGAAGTCCGTACGCGGCTCGACTTCCCAAAGCCCATCAGCCCGCGGAGCACCGTGGCCCCGGCCAGATGCCGTTCACGCGCCTTGAGCACCAAGGCCTCGTAAAGTGGCTTATGCTGCCAGCGATCGCTCTCACCGATATAAATCCGTAGCAACAGCGCGTCTTGGGGAAGGTGCATAGATTGCCTTATGCGACACTAGGCCCACATTATCCCGCGTGCAAGTGGATTGTTTCGCCACCATTTCCTAAGTTCATCCACACCACCCTATCCCGGGTATTTTCAGAGACGCTGGAACAACGGATTTTACGATTTAACTTGCGGCAGTTCCGCGGCGGTTCACCTTCAAGCGTGGCTACCAACGGGCTGGTGAGCCACTGGGCATTTCAGGCAGGCAGCGGCGATTCCGTCCCCGATGGCGCGGGGAGATCGAGGATGAAGGTCGAACCCAGACCGGGCCCGCCACTATGGAAACTCAAATGCCCCCCCAGCAGACTGGCTTGGAGCGCGGCGTTATGCAGCGATAATCCAAGACTTTGGGGGCGGGTGGTAAAGCCGGGACGGAATACTTGTTTCCGGTTCGAAGCGGTGAGCCCAACGCCATTGTCGCGCACCGACAGGCGGAATCGTTCCCGTTCCATGGCGACATGGAGCTCAATGGTCTTGTGCTCGCAAGCGGACTCCGCGCAGGCATGTTTCGCGTTTGAGATCAGGGCTTCGAGGATGCCCACCACTTGGTGCTTATCCACGGAAACCAGCAGCCCGTGATTGCCGGTTGTTACCACTTGGATGCCTTGGCGGGCCAACTCGGCTGCGTGGGGGCCGAGGGCCTCGGCGATCACTTCGGAGACCCGCACGGGCTCCGTCACGGTCTGACTGCCGGTGTACTCCTGTTGCATGGCCACGATGCCCTTGATGCGGTCGATGCTGCCGCACAAGCTCTCCAGTTCCTGTAACGATCGGGCCTGCTCCCCAACCAGATGGCGCGCGAGGCTTTTGATAAATTGCGGCAGGGCCTTTCCACGGGAGTCCTCCGCGATAAAGCGGGGCAGATCCGCCGAGTGCTGATCCAGTAATTTGACGATTTTGGGCAGGAGGGCCACTTTGGAATGCCGGACGCGATCCAGCAGCAGAGTGGATGAAACATTGGCACTATTGAGAACATTACCAATGTGGTGAATCACCTCGACCGCCACCTCGGCCATGCCCGCTCGGCGGGCCAATTCGGCGCGCTCTGCCTGGGCGCGGGCCAGTTGCAGTTCGGTTGCTTTACGTTTGGAGATATCCCGAATGATGGCCAGGTAACTCCCGTTGGGGAGGGGCGCAAACCGGGCCTCATAATAATAGGACCGGTCGCCGTCCTCATGACCGTATTCAACTTCCAGGCGTTCATTCGTTTTCACCGCCCGGCTGAAGGCTTCGTTAAAGGCCGGCCCGGTTTGCGGCAGCTTGAGCTCACGCACCGGCTTGCCCACCATCTCGAAGGCGCGGAGAGCGAGGTCCGCCGTCAGGGAACCGTGCACGTTGAGCAACACTCCCCCGGCGTCGAGCCGCAGAACGACATCCGGCACGGTTTCCGCCACCGCGCGCATTTCGAGGTTGGCGGCAAACAGTTCCTGGGACGCCAGGTCCATGCAACGTTCCAACATTTCCTGTTCGGCATCCGCCTCCACGTAGTGCTCGTTGACCAGCGTCAGAAACCGCTCCCAGGCCGGGCTGATCGGCGGGTGCTCGCCAAAACAGCGATTCAACTGCCGGTGCAGCAGTTTGTGGCGGGCGGCAGCGCTCATAATTCGGCCAGCGCGCTTAGCACCAGGACCTCGTTGAAAAACTCGCTGGGCGCTCCCGAATTAATCGGACCGATTTCGCCGTAGGAAAAAAAACCCGTCAGGTCGGTCGTCGGTCCAAATACGTTGCCCAATTCCTCCACAAACTCATCCGTGCGCTGCCGGAGTATGAGTCGCCGGGAAATGCAGGAGACCACAACGACTAATTGCGGCCGGGTTTCCCCCATTGCCTCCTGGGCTTCAAGGGCCGCTTGCCGTGAACTGTCCACCAACCGGTTGGCATTCGACCTCATGAGCCGCGCATACGAGCCTTCGGTAATATCCGCCGCGAAGGTCATGCTCTGCTCCGCCTCGTTGACCGAAAGAAACGCGCGTAGAACGGTCCTCTCCCCTCGGTCGGACCGGAACCCCAAGGGGAATTTCAGGGCGTTCAAGGGCAGCCCTTGCGCCTGATCTCCCAGATACTGCTTGTATAGGTCCAATGCCGGCCGACCGTCCAGCTCGTAAAGGGTGCGTCCGCTCGAGCGGGTGACCAGGCGCTCGGGACCGAAGGGCATCCAACCGCTGGCCACGCCGCCGGCGGTCTTGAGTCGATTGCTGTAGATTCCAGCGACCGCAATCACGCCTGAGCTGGGCGGCCCACCGGCGGTTACCTGGGTTTCCAAAAAGCGCTCGCCATCTCCCGCCAGCCCGCCGGCCAACACCACTCCGGCCGGCAAATGAGCGGATAGGCCGGCCGTGAGCGCCACGCCATTGGTTCTCATTCCATCGGCCAGCACGAGCACATAGCGCAAGGGAGCCGCCGGCCGACCCTCAAGTGCGGCCACCGCGGTGGGCAGCATTTGCGCGAGCCGGCCGCCGGCCTGATAACTGTCCAGGGAGGGGGACAATTCCACCTGCGCACCACGAACCTGGCTGTGCTCAAAAGAAATGATGGTGGCCACGGCCGAACCGCCAGCCAGCCGTGGACCGCAAATTTCGCCCGCGGTGGAACACGCGAGCACGGTTGCACCTGGATGCGTGCGCTGCAGGAAGGCCAGGCCGTCTGGGTGGTTCAAGGCTTCGTGCGAACCAAACGCCAAAATCAGGTGCGCCGGCCGGTCCGGGGCCACCGGAGCAGCCGGGGTCCAGCCCTGGTCGGGCCGCCAACTAAACTGACGCAAATTCATCAAAAAAAATCTTGGCGCCGCGCCAAGCCAGCAGTGCAGGCGTTGTCAGTTCTGACTAGTGCCCGCCTCGCTCACCCTTCCCCAAAAGGCAAAGGCAGCGATCGTATCCGCCTTTATCGGTCGGGAGACCGCGCAACTTAAGCACTTTTCTATCGCTCGCTGTAACTTGCGGTTATTTGCAATCGCTGCGGCGCGAGTGGGGACCGTACTCAAGGCGCGGGACGGCGTCACTCCGCACAGGGGCTTTAACCCGTTCGGGTAGTTGACAATCCAGTCGGCCTTTGCTTTTCTGGTTTCAGAAAAAACCCAGACAACCAATGAAAATGAGCCACTTATCGAAAACCGCAGGCACGGCTTTTAGCGGTCTAGGCATGCTCACCATGCTCTCGGCCGCCCAGGCGCAAAGCGTTTACACCCCGGCCAGTTGGGTCAATGACCCTTACTCCCCCAATGCCAATTATTCGCTGACCGGCGGCAACACTACGAGTCCGGTTTATACCGATAACGGAACGGCCACCGGCTCTCTTTGGGGTTATTCCCCGATTGGCAGCACCTTGTCCCTCGTCAACCCCGGTGACAACCTCACCTTGACCGGAGAATTCTCCCTGGCTGGGAATGTGAACAATAGCAATTTGCAGTTCCGGCTGGGGCTCCTGGATCAGGGCAGCCAATCCACGGATACCGGCTGGCTGGGCTACCTGATTGCGCTACCGAATGTGGCCGGCGGACCCGGGCTTTACGAGCGCAACAACCCGAATACGGGGGTTTTTGGTTCCGGCACGGGCTCGACCACGATTTCAGCCGGCAACACCGGTTTTGCGGGCAGCGTGGTTGCCGGCTCTTATGACGTGTCCCTGAGCATTACCCTTGATTCCGCAACCAGCGAAACGATTGCTTGGAACGTCGCGGGCATTGACGGCAATACTTATAGTTACACTGGAAGCTACCTCAATAGCAGCCTCTCAACCCTTGGCAGCGCCAATTTCGATACGGTCGGCTTCCTGGCCGGCGGTTCAACTTTTACTTCCGCGTCCGCCTCGGATTCCGTCACGCTGAGCGATCTTCAAGTCACCTACACCCCTGTTCCCGAGCCGACCACCCTCGGTTTATTGAGCCTGGGCGTGTTGGGCTTGATGCTGCGCCGCCGGGCCTAAACCAGATCCAAAAACTCATCGCCGCAAAAAAGATCCTGAAAGGGACAACCCATCCTAAGGGTTGTCCCCCCTTATTACCACCGTTAGGAAATCACACTTTACACACTTTACCCTGGCGGTTTTGCCGATGCCATCCACGCCCACCCAGCGTGAACATTTCAAGCGGCGCGGCCACCACGTCTCCCTCTCCTGAACGAGTTTGGTGAATTCCGCACTGCTCTTGGGCCGGGGTGAGGGCGGTCGTTACACTGGCTTGCCGGCGTTCACTCCGTACACCGCATTGGCATGGTTCCGCACTCCGTACCCCGCACTTCCGGTTCCAACCCGAATCCGGACTCATTTGCCAAAATCACTCATCGACTGGCACCGAACCGTGACTAAACAACTGGCCGTGCCCAGATGATGTTTGCAATCTTCTTTTTGCCGCGCGTTGACGGCAACCGGTCGTAACGGATCAAACTAGAGCACGATTTCCGTGCCAATGCCCTTGTCGGTGAAAATCTCGAGCAACACCGCGTGCGGTATGCGGCCATCCACAAACGAGACCTTTTCCAGGCCGGATCTGATGGCCGTCACCGCGCTGTCCACCTTGGGAATCATGCCCTTGTCCACGATGCCGGCGGCTTTCAAGTCCGGCACCTCGCCCGTTTGCAAGTGGGCGATCACCGTGGACACGTCCTTGGGATCGCGCATCAAGCCGGGCACATCCGACATGAAGACCAGCCGCTTGGCCTTCAGGGCAATGGCGGCCATGGCCGCCGCCACGTCGGCATTGCAATTGTAAATCTGGCCGTCTTCCCCGCGGGCGGTGGGGCTGATCACCGGCGTGAAGCCGCACCACATGCACTCCTTGAGCGGCGCCACATTGACTTCCACGACTTCGCCCACGTAGCCGATATCGATCAGTTGGCCCGGATGATCCTTGTCCTTCAGGTGCAGCTTCCGGCATTTGAAGATGTCCGGCCCGGCAAACCCCACGGCCTGCCCGCCCAGCGCGTTGATGGTCTTCACCACCTCGGGATTGATCTCGCGCGAGAGCACGTCATCCACGATCTGCACGGTGGCCGCATCCGTCACGCGCTGGCCCTGGATAAAATTAGCCTTGAGCCCGGCCTTTTCCATGGCGCGGGTGATGGCCTTGCCGCCGCCGTGGACCACGACCGGATTGATTTCCACCGCCTCCAAAAAGACGATGTCGCGCGCGACGCTGGTCCGCACGTTTTCATCCGGCGAATCCATGAAGCTGCCGCCGTATTTGACCACGAACGTTTCGCCGCTGAATTTCTGGATGTACGGCAGGGCTTCCAGCAGCGTGTTGGCTTTGGCGATGAGATCTTGCACACCCCATTCTTATCAACAAGCGGGCGGGAGTGGAAGCGACTTTCGGCGGGTCCGGCCGCGGTGAATGGGGCGCGTGCGAAGCCGACGTTCGGCCTCCGAGCGCGCCGCGAACGTAGCGTGACGTCGCGCGAACCAATTGGGTGCGGAGTTCGAAATGCGGAATTTCGACGGGTCCTGATTTAAATTTGCCACTTGCCGCCAGCGGCTGGGCGGGGCGGGGCGAAGCCGCGTGCGTTGACGCCGGTCGTTCCCCGGGCTTACGGACCGGCACGGGGCGGTGAAAGGATGGCGGCCGACGATTTACCGGGCAGGGAGGCGAACAATTGAATTTCAGCGTCGCGGCGGCGGGCGTCCAAAGCGTCGAGCCGGCCGACGGCTTCCCGGATGCTGGTGCCGGTGGAGGGCGGCACACCGTGTTTATTGACGACACTGACCTGGGTCTTCCGCAAGTCACCCAAAAAGCCAGCCAGGGTGACGCGGTAGGCATCCGCCAGACGGCCGAAGGGCGGAGCCAGGCGAATTTCCGCCAGGGCCAGATCGCGCGCCTTGGCGCGGATCACTTCTTCCCGTTCCTCGGGAGCCAGGCTTTGGAGGGCTTTCTGCAATGACATTTCGGCATGCGTTGGCAGGGCATTTGACTCGCCCCGGTAGTTGACCGGCACGGACAACAATTCCTCCAGGCGAGCGATGCTCACGTCGATGGTCCAGCGTGGACCCGGGTCCCGCTGCTCAAAAGTGATCGTGCGCAAGGCCCACCATTTCTCCACGTCCAACGGCCGTTGGAAATCGGCGGCGAAGGCGTGATAGAAGGCCGTCTGCCAGTTCAAGCACGTCGGCAACTCGAAGAGCATGGCGCGCAGTTTGGCCGGGCCGTCTTTCAACTTGAGCAATTCGGACAAAAACAACTGGGCGCTGGCGTAATAAACGCCGCCGTCCCAGCCGTTCATCTGCTCATTTATGGGCCAACTCAACTGATCGAAAGTCAGGGGCCGGCCGTTTTGCAGGACCTGGCGGGCCGCGACCAATGAATCCAGCCCCCGCTGCGACTGGTTCACCCGGGTGATCAGCAGGGCCTCACCCCGTTTCATCGGGGCGGATAGCAACAAACTATCGGCGTTGGCGGCCAGGACCTGCCGCGCCAGGCCATCCACCAGCCAGGCCGGCACTTCGGCGGAATGGCCGCCCCGGGGCAGTTGGCGGTTGGCCAGTTCAAGCAGCAGCACGCCCGAAAGGGCCCGGGCAAAGCGGGCCTGGGACAACCGGTCCGGCAGTTTCACCTGGTAATTCCAGTGGTCGAGAAAGGGCTCGGAAACGATGGTCACGGTATCGTCGGCCGACCACGCCGGATACAGGCTGATCACGATTTTACCCGACCAGGACGCGTTGGGGGACAAACCGAGTTCGTGCCAGAGGGTGCGTTTGAAGTGTTCGGCGCCCACGGCCAGCACGGACGGCTTGAGTTGCAGCAGGTTCGTATCCGACATCAGGGCCAAGTTGAGCCCGGTCGGCACGGCGACACCCTGGCGCACGACAAAAAACTGACCGGAGGCGCTGGCAACCGAATCGGGATCGAATGGCTGAACCTGACCGCGGGCCACCACCAGTCCACCGAGCCAACCCGCGAACAACAGCAGCGGGACCAACAGCCGGGGCCATGGGCGGCCAGCGTTCATTTTTTATCCGTTTTGGGGGCCGGCTTGGCGGCGGGCTTCGGTTCGGCTTTGGGGGTGGTGGCGGCGGGGTGGGTGGCGGTGATCGCCTTTTTTTCCGCCTGCTTGTAGCTGTCACTGCGGTAATCGGTGGTGTAAAAGCCGCTGCCCTTGAACAGCAGTCCGCCCCCGGCGCTGATGCGCTTCTTCACCCGGCCCCGACCCCACTTTTTCTGGCCGCAAAGCTCCTTGGGACAGGTCTTCAGCGGCGGGTCTGACATGCGCTGGGAAATCTCAAACTGATGTCCGCATTTTTCGCAAACGTATTCGTAAGTCGGCATGGTGAGTCTTCTAAAAAATCAGTGGGCGGGACTGTTGGTGCGGCCGAGGGGCGGAATGGTCCTGACGGAGCCGTCGGAGCCGATCTCCACATTGAGATCATAGGTGGCGGCGGGCGCCGGCGGCCGGGTGGCCGGCGGGGACGGGAGGGTATGCATCATGAGCAACTGCGCGCCTTTCTTGTTGCCCGTGTCGTATTTCATCAACTGCGCGCGGCGGGCCACAAACAGCTCTTCCTTCACCCGCTTCACCTGGTTGCGCAGCTCGGCCAGATCATAAAACTTGTGCTCCAGCTCGGCTCTTTGCGCCAACTGCTTTTGCAGCTCGCCCTTCAGAAAAGTGGCGTTGGTTACCGCCACGGCCAACTGGTTCCGCGTGTCTTCGATGCGCAGGTTCAGCCGGGTGAGTTGGTTGCTCAGGGTGTTGACTTGGTCGTCCAACACCTTGTTTTGCGCCTCCAAGTCCGTGATGCGGTTGTTCAGATTGGTCACGGTTTCCTCGACTGCGGCCAAGGAACCGCGGGTGTCGGCGAGGGTGCTGGTGGCCGCGGCCAGACTGTTGGATAACCGCGCGGCTTCCTCCTGATCCCGCGTCACTTGTTGCTGGCTCGTGGCCACTTCGTTGGAAAGGGTCAGGTTGACCTGGTCCTTCTCCTTGAGTTGGGCCTCCGCGGCGACCTCCTGGTTGGAGAGCTGGGTGATGGAATTGACCTCGGCGACATGCTGGTCGTCGCCTTGCTTCTTGACCACAAAAAGGGCTATGCCCAGCCCGATGCAGGCAATAGCGAGAATGGCAATTACAGCCCTATTTTTCATATCCCTGAGATGGTGGCCCGATCATGCACCTTTGGCAAGTCCCCTTATGGCGCCCGCCCAAAGGCCGATCCAGCAGGTAATCGCGGGGACCCGACGCGCGGCCACCGGACAGGCGGTCGCGGCTTCCGACTCCGGGTCGTCGACCGGTCAGAGGTTGGTGCTCGGCGGCTCGGTAGCGGCAGCCGCGGCAGCCGCGGCTTCCATTTGCTCGTCCTGGCTCTTCAGGCTGGCATCCAGGATCTCCACCTGCTCGTCGGTCCGCAGCTTGCGAATATAAGCCGGGGCCAGCTTGTGAATCTGGCGCTGCGCCAGCTCCTCCTTGATTTCGTCGGCCGCGGTGGCAAACTCGATTTTCTTGGCGGGAATCTTCTCCAGCACCTTGATCAGGTGGAAACCGTACATGGTGGTCACAATCTCGCTCACCTGATTGGTGCCCAAGGCAAAGGCCGCCGATTCAAACTCGGGCAGCATCTGGCCGCGCGCGAAATTGGGGAGCTCGCCGCCGTTCTCCTTGGAGCCGGGGTCGTCGGAGTATTGCCGGGCCAGGGTGCCGAAGTCTTCGCCCGCCAGGATGCGCTTGCGCAAATCCTCGATTTGTTTCCGCTTGGCGGCCACGGTATTGGTGGTCAATGGCATGTGCGTGGCCGGGTCAATGGTCATCAACAGCAAATGCCGGGCGTGCACCATCTCAGGCTGCTCAAAATCCGCCGCGTGGTCGGTGTAAAACTTGCGGGCATCGTCGTCGCTGATGTTGATGCCCAGTCCCCGCTTGAGGGCCGCTTTGGCCACCGCCTCCTGCAGGGCTTTGGCCTTCAGCTCGTCCGCCGTCATGCCCCGCGCTTTCAACAAAGTCTCAAAGGCCTCCTGCGACCGGAATTGGGCGAGCAGGTTGGTGTACTGGCGGTCCGCATCCACCTTGCCAACGGCCAGATCGGCCGGCGTGGAGGTTTGTTGCAGCACTTGGATGGCGATCAACTGGTTGAGGACGGTGATCTCCAGATCAGCGGGCGGCATTTGGTTGCCCAACCGGTAATTCGACCGCGCCGCGGTCACGACCTGATCGAGATCGCCGCGTTTGATTTCAAACCCCTTGCCCTTGACGATGGCAGGATTGCCAAACAGGGCCGTCATGGCGGCCTCAGGATTAGTATTGGTATCCGCCGTCGCCGCATTCTGCGTGACGGCCCGGGTGGAGAACGTGCCCGCCAACACGGCGGCGGCAAACAAAACTGTAAATTTCATGTAGTCGAATTCTGCTGACGGAAATTCGCTTCCGTTCAGTCACAGAAACTACAATTGTACCACCTTGACGTTGCTGATGTCATGGTAATTCTTGAGGTCATCCAGGAACGCTTGCGGCGGTGCGCTGTCCAGGCTCAGCACCGACAAGGCCAATCCGCCGGCGGTGTCGCGGCCCAGGCTCATGCTGGCAATGTTGATCTCATACCGGCCCAGCAGGGAACCGAGATGGCCCACGATGCCGGGCTTGTCCGAGTTGTTCAACAGCAGCAGGGAGCCCGTGACCGGGATTTCCACCGACTGGCTGTAGAGGCGCACAATGCGGGGGTTGTTGGGCGAACCAAAAAACGTGCCGCCCGCCGAAATGAGCTTCTTGCCCTCGCTGAAGACCTGCACATGCACCCATTCGTTGAAAGTGACCGGTTCATCCGACCGCTTCTCCTCCACCGTGATCCCGATGCTTTGGGCGACGCTGCGGACGTTGACATTATTGATGTCCTTGACGTTGCTGGTGGAGAGGAATCCACGCAGTACGGCGCGGGTGACAGGGTCGATGTTCGGCAACTGCCGGGCATTGCCACCGAAAGTGATGTACAGGCGGTCGGCGCCGGCGGGGGTGAGCTGGGCCAGGAGCTTGCCGAGCGCTTCGCCCAGGGGCAGATAAGGTTTGACCTGCTCGTAGGTCCGGGCGTCCAGATAGGGCAGGTTCACCGCGTTGCGCACCTCACCGGTGAGCAGATAGCCGGCGATGACTTCCGCCACTTCGATGCCGCATTTCTCCTGCGCCTCTTCCGTGCTGGCGCCCAGGTGCGGCGTGAGGATGAGGTTCGGCTGCTTGCGATAGGGATGGTCGGCCGGGAGCGGTTCCACCGCAAAAACGTCGAGCGCGGCGCCAGCCACCTTCTTGGATTCCAAGGCGGCGAGCAGGTCCGCTTCCGCCACGATTTCACCGCGGGCGCAATTCACGATCTTCACCCCGGGCTTCATCTTGGCGAAGGCGGCGGCATTCAACATTTCCCGCGTTTCCTTGGTCACCGGCATGTGGACGGTGATGAAATCGGCCTGGCGATAAACCTGATCCAGCTCGGCGGCGAACTCCGCGCCGACGGCCTTGGCGCGGTCCTCGGTCAGGTACGGATCGTAAGCCACCACGTGCATGCCGAAGGCAATGGCACGCTTGGCCACTTCCGTGCCGATGCGTCCCATGCCCAGCACGCCGAGCGTCTTGCCCTGGAGTTCCACGCCCTGAAACAGCTTGCGATCCCATTTCCCGGCCGTCATCGAAGCGTGCGCCTGGGGCACTTTGCGCGCCAGCGATAGCAGCATGGCAAAACTCAATTCCGCCGTGGTCACCGTGTTGCCGCCGGGCGTGTTCATCACCACCGTGCCGTGTTGCGTGGCGGCTTCGATATCCACATTGTCCACCCCCACTCCGGCCCGGCCCACCACGCGCAATTGCTTGGCGGCCTCAATCACCTTTTTGGTCACCTTGGTTTCCGAGCGCACCACCAAGGCCGTGGCATCCGCCACGATCGGCAGCAATTCCGCCTCGGACAACCGCTTGGGCAGCACCACCACATTGAATTCCGGGCGTTGCTGGAGCAACGCAATTCCTTTGGGCGAGATAGGGTCGCAAACGATGATTTTCATAATGGGTTGAATAAACTCGCCAAAATTCTAAGTGGCCAAACGCATTTGGTCAAACCACGAATCCAAGCCCCCGCCCGCTCAATTCCCCCCCCGAAAAAAAATCAAGCGCCGAACCAGCAGTCCGGCGCTCGAAAACTTTTTTCCAACCCTGCGGGAGGCGGCCTAGTAGGTCGTCAGCTCCAAGGCGATGTCTTTCTCTATTTCGTGCACCAAATCGATGTCCACGCGCCCGTACTTGGTCCGCGCTTCCACATCCACCTGGCTGATCTTGGGGTCGATTTGTTCGACCTTGATGAAGACTCGGCTGTCATTGACGCGCCCTTCCAATTGGCGGACCGTATTGGTGTATTCGTGGGGCACATACTCCCGGACCACCACACCGTCACGCCCCATGACGGTGAGGGCCGCCTTGTAAACCTGGTCCCACGACCGGTTGTAGCGGCCGGACACCGTATCACGGCCATAACTGACGGCATACGCGGAGGTGTCGCTGACGGTGTGGACGCAACCCACGGCGATGACGGCGGCGGCACCGGTGAGAACGGCAAAAATTATCTTCTTCATAACAAACACAATCAATCGATAAACCCGCCGTCCGTCAAGCCTGATTCGTGCGGCGATTACCAGTCCTTGATGGCGTGCAAGGGATTCCGCGGCTTTTCGGGCGGCTTCATCCGGAGCAATTCTTCATTGTCCTTCTGCGCATCCAGCAGCTTTTTGGCTTCCTCCGGCGTCATTTCGCCCGCCTTCTTGGGCTGGTCTTCCGACTGCTGCTGGTCGTCCTTTTTTTGGGCATCGGCCGGCTTTTGATCCGCCTGTTTGGGCTGCTCTTCCTTCTTCGGCTGCGCTTGGTTCTGCTTGTCGGCTTGCTGCTTTTGCTGGTCTTGTTGGGACTTTTGCTGCTGCGACTGTTGATTCTGCTGCTGCTGTTGTTGTTGCTGCTGCTGTTGCTGTTGCTGCTGTTGCTGTTGCTTGAGCAACTCTTCCAGTCGTTTCAACTTTTCATCGTCAGGATAAGATTTCAGGCCGTCCTGCACGCGTTCCAGCGCGGCGGGAATGTTGTTGGAAATAAATAGCTGCGCCCCGCTGTTAAAAAAATCATCGGCGGGGGCGAGTTGCGCCCCCGCTTGCTGGCAGGTAAACAGCAAGAGGCTAAGGCTGAGTAGGAGTCGCAATTTCATCGATTTGCTTCAACTTCTTGGTGAATTCTTCAAATTGTTTGGCGGCAAGCGTCTTTTGGAGCGGTTCCATGATCTCCAACGCATGGTGAAAGGCCGCCCGGCGCACGGCGTCATCCGCCTCGCTCTTGGCGCGGCGCAGCGCCTCCTTGAACTGCTTGATCTGCTCCACCGCCTGTCGGGCAAAATTGAGATTGAACACCGCGTCGGCGTCGTTGGTGTTGAGCGACACGGCCTGCGCGTAGGTCTTGGCCGCCAGTTCCAGGCCGGTTTCCAAGCCATCCAGATCCTTGGCCGCCCGGGCCTTTTCAAAGCGCACATTGCCGAGGTTGTAATACGCCTGCTCCTGCAATTTCAAATCCTGCGCCAGGCCCACCTGCGAGAACAGGGTTTCCGCCAAGTCAAAATTGGTGGCGCGATACGCGGCGTCCCCGGCGTTGAACACGAGGCGCAGGTCGTTCGTCTGGACCGCGGCCAGGCGCGTGAATTCAGTGAGGGCATTAGTAAAGTGGCCGGACTGGTAGGCCTGCAACGCCGTCGCCGGGGAGGCGTGG
This sequence comes from uncultured Bifidobacteriaceae bacterium, assembly GCA_964437865.1. Taxonomy (GTDB): domain Bacteria; phylum Verrucomicrobiota; class Verrucomicrobiia; order Limisphaerales; family UBA11358; genus UBA11358. The sequence continues at coordinate 13,668 of CAYTJG010000107.1, forward strand.
GCGGCGGGCGACCACAGCCAGCCTGCCGCCAGCAGGGCGAACCCGGCAGTCTGGGCCGCGGTACGGCCGTTGGCGCCGGGCGTAGCCGACCGGCGTTCGGGCAGGAACAGCTCCGCCAGCAGCAGCAACAAGGCGGCCGCCAGTGGCCAGTGATACTGCTCATGGTAACGCCGCACCACCCGGCCGGCGCCTTCGGCCTTGGGCAGCGGCGCCAAACCATTGTCATACAGCAGATCCATGGTGTTGGCCCCGCGCAAAGGCAGATAGAACCCGCCTGTGGCGGCGGCGATTTGCTTCAGCAACGCCTCGTTCAAATGCGATTTCACCGCGTTGCCGTCCGGGTCGCGGACCAGGTTGGGATCCAGCAGGGCGCCTTCGGTGGTGCCGATGCCCACGGTGAAAATCTTCAGGCCTTCCTTGGCTGCGTTTTGCGCCGCTTCCAGGGCGCCCTCATCGTTGTCCTCGCCATCCGTGAGCAGGACCAGCGCCTGGTGATTGCCCTTTTCCTTGAACGCGGTGAGGGCGGTGTTGATGGCCTCGGCGAGCGCCGTGCCGCCTTCCGGAATGGTGTTCACATCCAGCGCCTGCACGCTTTGCTGGAAGGCCGTGTTGTCAATGGTCAGCGGACATTCCAGAAACGCGTTGCCGGCGAAGGCCACCAGGCCCAGGCGATCCGTCGCGGCCCGCTGCATCAATTGCAACGTCGCCAGCTTGGCCCGCGCCAGGCGGTTGGGCGCAATGTCCGTGGCGAGCATGGACTTCGAAGTGTCCACGGCCACCACCACATCCAGGCCGCTTTGCTGCACCTCTTCCTTGTCGTAACCGTATTGGGGCCGGGCGATGGCCAGGAGCAGCAGTGCCGTGGCGGCAATCGCCAGCGCAAAGCGGAGCTTCCGCCGCGCGGGCGAAATCCCCACCGTGAGCGCTGGCAACAGGCGCGCCTCCACAAACCGGAGCAGCAACTTCTGGCGGACGCGGTTGCCCCACCAAAAGAATAGCGCCAGCGCCGGGGGCAGCACGAGCAGGAACCAGAGCAGTTGGGGATGGGCAAAAATCATGGCAGCCTCCGAAACGCGGTTTGACTCAAGACCAGTTCCAACAACAGGAGCGCCAGGCCGCCAACCACCAGCCACGGAAACAGCTCTTTGAACTCGGTGTACTTGTTGATCACGGCTTCCGTCTTTTCCAACTTGTCGATCTCACGGTAAATGCCCACGAACTTCTCCACGTTGTCCGCGCGATAAAACCGGCCGCCGGTCAAATCGGCAATCTTCTGCAGGGTCTCCTCGTCCGGCAGAAAGTCGGCCGGCAGGCCCATCTGCTCCACGATCTCGCGGTTGCCCAGGCCGATGGTGTAGATCTTGACCCCCAGCGCCTTGGCTGCCTGCGCCGCGGTGAGCGGATCCACGTTGCCCGAGTTGTTGCCGCCGTCGGTCATGAGCACGATGATCTTGCTCTTGGCCTTCAAATCGCGCAGGCGGTTGAGCGCGGTCGTGAGGCCGTCACCAATCGCCGTGCGTTCCGCATTGATGGAGCCGATGCCGAGCCGGTCGATGTTGTCGAGCAGGTATTCGTGATCCAGGGTCAGCGGCGTGGCGATATAGGCCTGGGCGGCGAACACCACCAGGCCGATGCGGTCGTTGGGGCGGCCATCAATGAATTTTTCGAGCACGGGTTTGGCGGTGTCGATCCGGCTCAGCTGCCGGCCCTCCACAATGTAATCGCGGGTCTTCATGCTGCCGGAGAGATCGAGCGCCGCCACGATGTCGATGCCGCTGGCCTTGACCTGGGTGGTGCTCTTGGTCAAACGCGGCTGGGCCAGCGCCACGATCAACAGCGCCAGCACCAGCCAGCGCAGCGACATGAGCCAGCCGCCGGCGCGCGCGCGGGTGATGTTTTGCATGCCGCGCACCAGTTGGACCGAGGAATAGACAAACGCCGGGGGCGCGCCCCGCCGGCCCTTCAACCACGCCAGCGGCGGGAGGAGGAGGAGCAGCAGCAGCAGATATGGATGGGCCAGGGCCATGGTCGATCTACGATTTGGGATTGGCCGGTTCCCCGGCGGCGGCCGGGACCGGTGGTTGGGGGTTGGCGGTCGGGGCGGCGGCGCTGGGCATCGGCGGCGGCTCGGTTTCCTCCACCAGGCGCACGGCCGCACTGTGCAAGCCGCGCAATTCCGTTTCGCCCGGCTCGTATTTCGCGAACTTCACCAGGTCGCAACTGGCCAGGAAGGCGGCCAGGCTTTCTTTCTGGTCGGGCAGCAGCAGCCTGGTGCCGGCCAGTTCGCGCAGGAATTCCTCGGTGGTGCGCTCCGGGGCATGAAAATTAAACCGCTCCTCCAGGTAAGTCCGGGCCGTGTTGGAAACAGCCACCACAAACGGCTTGGGCTGGGTGATCAGCGCGAGCGCCTCCTGCAGCTTTTGTTTCGCGCGCACGTGCGCCGGCACGGGCGGCGGCAGCACCACCTGCCGCTTTCGGTTTTTCAGCCAGCGCCAGAGCAGCCCCGCGCCGATCACCAGCACGACCGCGAGCAGCCCCCACCAAAGCCAGGCTCCGCCGGCCGATATCTCGATGGGCGGCTTGATGTCGCGAATGTCCGGCGGCGCGGCGGTGATCTGATTTGTAGCCATGGATCAGTTGCAAAACCGGTTCATCCGCGCAACCTCCGCTTCTCCCGGGTCTCAAAAAAACGGGTTAGCGCCGCGGAATAATCCTGGTTGGTGTGCAGTTGGATGGCGTCGATGCCCACGCGCCGGAACAGGCGGTCCAGTTGTTCCTGGGACCGCGCCTGGCGCTCGGCAAAGGCCTGCCGCTTGCGGGCGTCGCCCGTGTTTACCTCCACGATCTCGCCCGTCTCCGCATCCTGAAAAACCAGCCGGCCCAGGTCGGGCAATTCGAGCTCGCGCGGATCCGTCACCTGCACGGCCACGAGATCATGTTTGCGGTTGGCCTGGCGGAGCATCGTAAACGACGCCTGCGCCAGCGATTCGAGCAACAGCATATGCGAACGGGCCGGCGGTCGCGGACCCGCGGCCGGCGCGGCCGGGGGGCGTGTTTCCCCGCCCGGCACTGTGCGGCGGCCACGGCCGGCCCCCGCGCCGCTGCCAGGCGCCGCGCCCAGAAAATCCGAGACGATCACACCGATGGCCTTGTGCGATTGCACCCGCAGGAAAAATTCCAGCGCGCGGTTCAAGTCCGTGCCGCGCCGCTGCGGTTCGAAATACAGCACCTCGCGGATGACGCGCAGCACGTGGCTGCGCCCCTTGCGCGGCGGAATGAATTTCTCCACGTCGTCGCTGAACAGGATCAGCCCCACCTTGTCGTTGTTGCGGATGGCGGAAAATGCCAGCACGGAGGCAATCTCCGCGGCCAGCTCGCGCTTCGATTGGCCCTGCGACCCGAACAGCCCCGAGCCGCTGACGTCCACAATCAGCATGAGCGTCAACTCCCGTTCCTCAACGAACTTTTTGATGAACGGATGGTTCATGCGGGCCGTCACGTTCCAATCGATGGCCCGCACGTCGTCCCCCGGCTGGTACTCGCGCACCTCGTCGAAGTTCATCCCCTGCCCCTTGAACACGGAATGGTACGCGCCCGCCAGCGTTTCGGTCACGATGCGGTTCGTGCGAATCTCAATCTGCCGGATTTTTTTGAGGATCTCGCGGGGGATCATGGCACCGGCAGTTCGTCGAAAATTTTCTGGATGACGATTTCGCTCGTCTTCTCCTCGGCTTCGGCTTCGTAGGTGACGGCCACGCGGTGGCGGAGCACATCCATGCCGATGCTCTTGACGTCCTGCGGGGTCACATAGCCGCGACCTTTCAGAAAGGCGTACGCCTTGGCCGCCAGCGTGAGCGCAATCGTCGCGCGCGGCGAGGCCCCGAGTTGGATGAAATCCTTCACCGCGATCTTGTAATGGTCCGGATCGCGCGTGGCGCAGA
>CAYTJG010000108.1:0-17402 GCA_964437865.1 uncultured Bifidobacteriaceae bacterium
CTCTCGGCGCTCCGAAGAACTCTTCGCGATCAATGGTGCTTGCGGATCACGCGGCAGCGTCTTGGGGCAAGGGGGCCGCGACCGTTTGGAAACACTTCCTCGCCTGTCAAAGTGCCCCTCTCAAGCCAATCCAACGCGTCGCTTTGCAACCACGCTCTGGTCGCTCCGCTGCGCGTCATCAAGGACGCCATCCGCTCGTGATCGCCCAGGCCTGCGAGGCGCCCCGCAACGCTCGCGGCGCGCTCGGAGAGACACGCCCCACCCGCCGTTTGGCAGGCGCGGTGGTAGGGCGTGTGCGAAGCCGACGTTTGGCCTCCGAATGCGTCCCCGCTGCCAACCGCCACACGCAAATGAAAATTTCGGTTGCGCGGACGCGCAATCAGGGTTACATGACATTGGCAGTTTTAAATATGTCCATAGTGCAAAGCGTCTTATGAATTGTCGGCTCTTGGTTTCATTTCTTTCCTGCGTTTCCCTCAGCGCCCTGGGCGATAGTGATATCGAACTGGGTGGAAAGGTCACCACGTTCACGAACCTGCAAGGGCATGTGTATGAAAACGTGCGCTTGGAGCGCGGCACGCTCGACGGCCTGATATACTCATTTACCAACACGGTGGGCGGCGGGATGGTGAAGTACAAGGACCTGTCCACGGAATATCTGACCAGCCTGAACATCCCTACCAACCGGATTCAAATCGCGGAGGATCGGGAGAAGGTGCGGGCGGAGCAAAAAGCACAGTACGATGCCACCGTGCGCGCGCTGGCCCTGCAACGGCAGGAGGAAGAGGCCGTGGCGGCTTCGAACGCCCTGGCGCAGGCCCGGACCAATGTCGCCACCAAGACCGCCAGCGCCAGTAAGCCCGCCAAGACCACCGTCACGAAGCGCGTTGTCCGCCGGTGGTAAACCGGCCTATTGCAGGCGGGGCGGCATTTCGTAGATGTGATCGTAAAGCTGCGCCAGCGTTTCGCCGGTATGCTGGGTGCGCACGTTCGGACCGAACTTGACCGTGGCAGAGGCGGCAAAATCCTTGAGCAAGAGGCAATAAGTGCTGTTGACCATGAGGCCCAGGATCTGCCCCTTGCGGCTCAGAACCACGTCGCCGCGCGAGGGGTTGAACTTGCCAAACAACCCGCGTATGAGGCTGCGATCCAGCTTCACATATTGCGGCGCATTCAGGTCGATCTGAAAATCGCACTGGCCGTAGTACCCGCCGTCGGCACCGATCAGCACGGCGTCCTGGAATTTGTACGGGTCGGTGGCCAGCCGATAGATTTTACCGCCCACCTGCTGCGCTTCCGCCAGGGTCAGCGGGAACATTACCAGCCGGGGATCGGCCCGGTGAAAACTCATGGATTTCACGGCCACGTCCGTGGGCCGGCCGCTCAGGGTGCCCTGCAACGTATCCCAGTCCGTGCCCGGGTTCCACAGCGTCAACGGGGTGTCGTCGGCGTGGCAGATGGCGAAGATGTTGGTGCCGTCGGTCACGAGCATGGCCACGGTGCTTTTCTCCTTGTTCACGCCCATACCCAGGAAACCGCTGCGGGTGGCGGAAATGTTGAGGCGGACGCGGTTGGTGACGAACTCGCCGAAGATGGTATTGGGGGCCAGGGGGCGGTTATCGCGAATTTCCTGGGTCAACTGGCTGGAGTTGGTGGCCAGCGACTTGATGCCCTCGGAAAGCCGCGCGTTTTCCGCCTGAGCGGCCTGCACCTCCTGCTGCAACAGCCCCGCGCGGTCCAGGGCGGCCTGGCGCTGCGCCTCGAGCAGTTGGAGTTGTTCCGCCAGCCGGACTTCCTCGCCCTGGGCGAGCTGGTTGCTGCGGGCATACTGGTCCATCTGTTGTTTGAGCGCCGCGGCCTGGGTCACCTGTTTCTGCTGCTCGGCCTCCGTGGCGGCCAGCTTTTCCCGCGCCGCCTGGGCCTGGGCGGTGCTTTCCTGCAACTGGCGGCTCAAATTTTCCGCCCGGGTCTGGGCGGTCGTATATTGCTGTTGCAACCCGGCCGTTTCCTGCTTGAGCCGGGCGTTTTCCTGGTCGGCATTGGCCAGCGCCGCGTTCCGGCTGTTGGCGGCCGTCAGCTGCTGCTGCAATTGGTCGCGGCCCTTGCGTTCATCGGCCAGCGCCTGCTTCATGAGCACCACCAGGTCCGACCCCGGTGCCGGCGCGTCATTCGTGGCCACGTCGATGGTGGCCAGGCGAGGCGACTGGTCGCTCGCCACATGGTTGAGGTCCGTGGAGAACGTCAACAGGCTGAGCAGCAGGAAATCGCAGATGACAATGAGGATGCTGCGGTTCATGGGGTCAGGGCGGAGGTGGCCAGCGGCGGGCGGGCCGGGGGCACCGTGGCTGTGGCGTCTGCCAGTTCCGCTTCCAGCAACAGTTTCCGGCGGGCCGGACGCAGGTGAAAGATTTTAAAGATGACCACGAAGATGATGCCGAAGCTGGTGGAGGAATAAGCGGCCATCAGGCTGAATTGCACCAGATGCAGCGAAACCAGGATGAGCGAGAAGATGGTGCCCACGAAGCCGAGGTAGAGGCCGGCGTCGAAGAGATGATCCTCATTTTCCAGGAGCTTGAGTTTTACGCGCGGGGGCACGTGCTGGCGTAGGATTTCCGCCAGCTTCAGCAGGCACGAGAGATAAATCAACGCCTGCAGGACGAAGAACACCAGCAGCGTCAACCAGACGGCTGGATTGTTGAATTGGTCTTTGAATTGGTCCATAACATTTGGTTTGTGGCTGGGGAGGCCGGCGGAGGCCGCGCCGCCCACCATGGGCGCGTGCGGCGCCGGAGCGGTCCGCTCCCGCTGGCTTTCCGACGCGAGAAACGGCTCGCTCAGAAGAATGGCCAGCAGCAGGAATCCCAGCGCAAATAAAAACTCGCGGAGCAGATGAAACCCGCGCACCCGCACCGCCATTTCCAAGGCCGAAACGGGCGGGTGGGAAAAGTGCAGCGCGGCGGCGAAGCCAAAGCCCGCCCCCAGATAGAGCAGCCACTTCACCAGCAGCATCAACTCCGGATGTTGCAAAGAACGGACGGCGGCAAAGTAATACAGGCCGCCCAGCGGACTATGCGTGGCCAGCCACCCGACCCGTTCGGAAGCGTATAAACGCCGACCGCTGGCCGTCAACTCCTTCACGCCGTCGGCACCATACCACAAGGCGGCCGAGATGTCCTGAAATCCGGTCTTGGGATAACGGACATTATAGCCGGCCACCGCAGCGGGCGTGCCGGAAAGCTGCACCGCGACAAACAGCACGGGCAGCCGGTGGCCCGCGCCAGTCACTTGCGCGGCCAGCTCATGCAGTGTGGCCGCATCGGGAATCCGTACCAGGAGCGCGGTCAATTGGTCCCAGGTAAAATGCTCGCCCAGCGAGCCGATATCCACCAGGGTCTGTTCGAGTGGCTGGGAGCCGCCACCTTGCAACGCCTGGTCCACCTGGTCGCGGAGGTTGCCGCTCAGCGTGCTCGTCAAACGGCCGCCCTCCAGGAGCAATCCGCCTTCGGCCAGCACGGCATCAAACGCCTGGCCGGCGGGCGATGAGGAAGGCGGGAGCAACACGGTGCGCTCCAGCGCGCGGCAGCGCAACAGGTCCTGCACTGCGCCGGAAGGGGACTTGGCCAGATACGCCAGGGCCGCCTGCCGATTTTCGCCCTGCACCATGAAGGCCGAGATCGGGCCCCCGCCCGGATGCGCGGCAAAAACGCTTTCCACCTGGGCGTCGTTGCCCCAATAAAGGGCCGCCGGGTGGCGCTTCAGCGAATTGGTCACCGCTTCCCCCAGGCGATCCCAGCCGGCCATGCCGACCAGCCGCGCCGCCTCGGCATAGAGTTGCGCGGAGCCCGCCCGGCCGGAGTCCAGCAATTGCCAGCCGCGCTGGGTGAGGGAGTCGCCGCTGCGCCCGGCGCTGAGCACAACGCTGGCGTCCACCGCGCGCAAATGCGCCGGCACCAGCAGTCCCGCGCCCAGCAAAACAAAGCCGAGCGCCAGGCACACGCAAACCCATGGCCACCGCGATTTCATCATTGTAATAAAATTTTGGCGCGACGTGTTATCAAACCGGTCCGCGCCCGTCCCGGGCGCTGAGGCGTGATTTTGAGCCAGCCGTGACCCAATCGCACGCCCCGCAACGAACGGTCATTTCATCACGACTTGCTCAATTGTCCAACGGCCGCAACGCCCGCACGCCTCAGCGGCCGAGGACGGCCGCGCTCCGGTCCAGTTAGACCAACACGCCGTTACTCTACATTATTTTGACTGGCGGACAAAAGTCTACGTTCGAAATTGAAACTGCCGGCTTTTGGCAATCGTCCACCAACCATTCCCGCTCAGTCCTCATCCACCGACTTCACCGCCCAATCCGGGTACGGTCGGGAGCCCATGGTGGCCCGCCAGAGGATGCGGTTCAAGATGTCCTCGTTGCATTGGTCGGGCTTATCCAGGGGCAAGCGCCCGGAGACATAAGCATCGTGCCGGCGTTCGGCATCGGGAACGTGGCGTGGCGGCGGATTGGTTTCAGCCAGCGGCACCTGGTTGGTCACCGCGGCGAAGACGGCAAAGTCCGGCGTGTTGGTGAAACAATCGAACATCGGCGTGGCAGTGGCATCGAACTGATTCATGGGCGGCAGGCCCAGGATCAATTCCATGGTGCGCAGCAGGCTGGTGGAATTATATTGGGTGTGCACCACGGCGCCATGCCGGGTGTACGGACTCACCACATACGCGGTGGTGCGATACCCACTCAAGTGGTCCCAGCCGTTTTGCGGATCGTCCTCGATGGCAAACACGCACGTATTGGTCCAGAATTGCGAACGGCTCAGCGCCTCCACCACCTGTCCCATGGCCAGGTCGTTATCGGCCACCTGGGCGCGCGGGGAGGGCGCCCCGGCCTTTGTACCGCTGGTATGGTCGTTGGGGAGCCAGAGAATCGTGAGCGCCGGCAGGTCGCCGGTGGCCTCGCGGGCTTTGAGCCAGGCCGTGAACTTGGCCGCCCGCACCACGTCGGGCACGTTCAAATCCCAACTGGGAAAGTCCGCTTCCATGTACGGCCGCAACGAATCGATGTCCGGCTGGCCGGTGTACGCGATGGCGTGTCCGCCCGTGACAAAATCGTGCCAGACATCCGCAAAACCGATTTTCCCGGTTTGGGTCGGGTCCTCCCAATGTTTGGTGGTGGTGATGTACTCGCCGAAGTCGTGGAACGTGCGGCCGTGCGCCAAGGCGTCGTCCCAGATGAAACCGGCGGGCGAATAGGCCAGGGCATCGGCGCCTTCCAGGCCAAAGCCGCCGGCGGGATAGCTGCGCGCCCAGCCCGCAAACGATCGTTCCAGGTAATCCGAGGCCAGCGCGCTATCGGTCCAGTTATGGCCGTCGGCGCTCAGGATGCCGGAACAATACGTGTTATCCAGCAGCACGAAACCATGGACGAGCTGGTGTTGATTGGGGGTGACTTGGGCGCCAAAGCTGCACAACTCCGGGGCGCCATTGCCCGTGGCCACGTCGCCCAGCACCTGGTCATAACTGCGGTTTTCCTTGATGATATAGAGCACGTGTTTGAACACGCTGGTTTCCCCGGCCCGTTCCGGCACGGGCACCGCGGCCCGATTGCGGCGCGGCGGCAGGCCGGCCTGCGCCAGCAGGGGATACCGCAGATTGTCGAGCACCTTTTGGGAGAGGAAGGCCAGTTCCTCCTTCGCGGGCAGGGGAATGAGCGAGAGCGAACCGTCAAACTGCCTGCTGTTGAAGCCCAGGCCGGTCGCACCCACCTTGGCCTTTTCCACCTTGCGGGTGATGTCCTTCAAGTTGGCCACGCAGATTTTCTTGTCGCGGGCATCATAAACCACGGCGCTGGGAAACCAGCCGGTGGGAATGCACCCCAGTAACCGGGTCTGGCGCGGTTCAAAATGGAAGACGGCCACGGCATTCTGGGTGGCGTTGGCGCAATACAGGGTTTTGCCGGTCGCATCAAAGGCCAGGGCATCCGGCTGCGCGCCAAACAAGTCGGCCGGGTTCTGCCGGGCGGTGATGGACTCCACCACTTCATCGCTGCGGGTATCGATCACGCTGAGCATATCGCTGCCGGTGCTGGCCGCCACCAGCCAGCGGCCATTGGGCGACAACGCCAGCGCGCTCGCATGCGGACCCAGAATAATCTCCCGCGCCGGCAGGGTGGCTGCCGCTCCGGCCTCGAGTTCGATCACCGTCACCGACCCTTCACTGGCCACCCCGCGGGCGTCGGTGCGCACGAAGGTGCCCTGTCCTGCCGGGCCCACGGTGCTGTCGGCGCCCGGGCGGCGTCCGCCCCAATTGCTCACATACACTTTGCGCCCCGCCAGCACCACGTCGAACGGCGCCACGCCCACGTTCCAGGTGCGCAGGACTTTGCCGGTGGCGGCGTCGAGTTCGAGCAACCGGTTCGAGAGATTGCCCGCCACGTACAGGCGGCGGCCATCCGCCGACACCGCCAGGCCCGCGGCGATCTCATTGGGGCGATTGGTGTTGGCCACGGCCGGTAGCGGGAGGGAGAAGAGCGGCGAAACCGTCAGGTCGCGGGCCACGCCAAAGACCTTGATATCCCCGTTGACGTTGGCGAAATAAATCCGGGTGCCATCCGGGGAGAACTTTAGCCCGGTGAAACTCAATTGCGCTTTCTCGTTCGGGTTTAGGATGGCGGAAACCACCGGTCCCTGCTCGGTCATGGTATCGGTGGGCAGCACCACCTGTTGCCGCACGCGGCCGGTTTCCGGGTCCAGCACCCAGAGCTCGTGGGTGAGACCGGCGGTCACCAGGAGTCGACCGTCGGGGCTCAAGGCGAGCGCATTGGGCCGCACCCCGGGCAGCTCCACCAGGGTGCCGGTGGGTGTGACCAGCTGGTTGACGGGGGTGACCAGGGTGTCACCGTTATGGCCCACCGTAGCCGTGGTGGCGGGAAAATCGTCCCCCCACAGCGATCCCGGCGCCGCCGTAATCGCGGCCGCGGCTAGGAGTATCGCCCCGCCGATGTTCCATGGTAAATTCATCCTGTTCATTATTGGAAGCAGACGTCCCCGACCGCAAGCCACGTTACCACAAATCTTAACCGAGCGCTGAAAGCGCGGCACATCCCGACCGGAGCCCCGAGCATTGCTCGGCTGGAGCCGATTTGAGCAGATCACGTTTCTGTTTGGCAGTGGTTGGTTTCGTGTCAAGCGGGCCGAGCAACTCTCGGCGCTCCGAGCCGAGGCCGCGCATTTAGTCCGCGGCGTCTCGGTTGCTGAGAGGTTCAGGCGTTGCGGCCGCTGGCACATTGAGCGCAGGGTGATGAAGCGGATGTTCGATCCAGAGAGTCGCGGTCAATGGCGACGGGCTGATCGCGCTCGGAGCGCGGAGCATTGCGCGGCCAGCCGGAACCCGAACCTGGTTAACGGCAAAGAAGGAAAAGTGCATGTTAGTTTTGACCGGCCCTGACGGTGACTGTACTTCGAAGATTATCCTCTTAGACGAACATCAACTCGTTTATGAAGGAACCAGCGGCGAAATCGTCAAATTGCACCGTTGAACCCGATGGCTAATGCATTTCCGGAGCCAGCACTGCCCACTGGAACAGTGGAAGATTTCAGCACGAACCATTTCACTTCTTTGGCGCCATCGTCCGCCGCGCCGGGGGGTGAGACAAAATTCTGAAAACGCGGGGAAAACCCATAGAAATGCGGTTTGTGTGCCTATGAAACGCCTATACTCACGGAGACAACGGCCATTTTCTGGGAGATGAAACGCAGGCTCAACAATAAACGCGGCTGGCAGCAGTTTCATTTTGTTTCGCCCTTACAGGGCTTGGTTTGCTTCGGGGGCGATTTACCCAGGGCGGCGCTCGCCGACTCGCTTTGCCCTGGGCTATCCTATTTTGCCCTTTCAGGGCAGAGTAAGAAATTTATCTCACACCCGCCGCGCCGATCCGTCCACTTTCGCGGTTGACGCTGCGAGTCTGGCTTGATTCACTTGGTGAACGCAAGTCGGCAATATGTCCATGAATCAAACTTCCATTCCGGACGAAATCACCTTTGTTGATTTTAGCTGTCCGCATTGCGGAAAACCTGTTTCTTTCCCTGTCCAATTTGTAGGACGGGCGGAGGAATGCCCCACCTGTTCCCAAATTCTGGTCGTTCCCAAGCCGGGCGAGGAGGTGGGGGCAAAACTCCCGATTCCTTTTGAGACCGCAAGACTCCGGTTCCGGAGGCTAACCCCTGAGGATTCAAGCGATCTGCTGGAAATCGTGGGCGACGAGGAGTTGGTTCGTTACCAGGACTGGTATGCCATGGACGAACAGGCGGTGCAAAAATGGTTGGTAGACGACCAAAAGCAGCAGCTCTTTCAGCCGGAACCCACCTTCTATCTGGCGCTGGAACTTTTGGAGCAACCAAAGGTCATTGGATTCGTTGCGCTGACATTAATCGAAATGGGAAATTTCGAGGTGACCGTGTCAATGGCGGTTTTGATAAACCACAACTGCCAGCGCCAAGGTTTTGGGGCGGAAGCCTTTCGCGAAGCGATGGAGTTTGTCTTTAACGGTTTGAATGTTCGCCGTCTATGTTGCTGGTGCGATAGCAGGAATCTCGCGGGGGTGCGCCTGCTTGAAAAGTCGGGCTTGCGTCACGAAGGACATTTTGTCAAAAACAAGTTCATGAAGGGCGAATGGGCGGACACTGTTCAGTTTGCTTTATTGCAAGCGGAGTATTGCTCAGCCGCATGACATTTTACCGGAGCCACCGCCGGTTGCACCGATCGGTCCGCCTTCGCGGTTGAAAGTCTCGGTCCGGCTTGGCTCATAACCATCTTTGGGTTTGGGTCATTAGTGAGGACCCCTTGTCGTCCGCCCGTACCTAAATCTACGCCGGGGCGAGGACCAGCACTTGGCACGCGAAGGCCTCACTTCTCGGCGGTGATCGCCAGCGCGTAATTCAAATACAACTCCACCTGCCGGTCGTCGGACTGGCGGACCATGACCGGGCTGGCGAGACCATCCACCTTGACAGTTCCGTTCGTAATGGCGAGGGCGCCACGCGTTTTGGCGATGTCTTCGGTGATCAGGTTCAGTAGTTTGCTGCGATATTGCTCGGGGTTTTCCACGGCGAGCTGCAAATGCCCCAATTCACAGCGCGCCTTGCCTGGAAACTGCAGTGCGGCAATCAGCCTGGCTGCCACTGCGCCGCAAGTATAAATGTTAGTATTCCCCCGGGAGAAGGGGACCAGAATAAAAATCTCAGCCGACGCCGCCGGCTCGTTCCATGAACCGGAACTGATACCGTAACTGCTTCGGTATTGGGTCAGCGACACCGCGCCGGGCGAAATTCGCACTTGACCATCCTGGCTGGCTTTCTGGCGAATCAAGGCCATCGACTGACGCAATTCCTCGTAGGCCAGCGCAGTATCTTTTTGATCGCTGTAAACGCGCACAGGCACCGAAACAAAGTCCGCAGGCATGCCCAGATACACGGCCACGGTTCGCGGTTCCGTGGCGGCGAGTGTTATCCAGGAGCCATCGCTCAATCCGGAGCTGATGCCGGCCAACATCGGCAGTGCTGCCAGAGTTATCGCCAATGTTGTTGCAAATTTTTTCATGGTTATTCGAGTCAATGTTGCTTGGCTGTCGCGTCATCGCCAGGAACTGAAGCCAGGTTTCCCCCCGCGACACCCTCGTCAGTTGTTCGGCGATGCCGGTGCTGGAAATCTAGCAGCCTGCCCCGCAGAGTTGCCATTGAAATTTATCGCAGGATTATCGATTGTCTCAATGCGCAGCCAGACTATTAGCCAAGGCCGGGCCGGACGGAATGGTGCCGTGGAGCTGGAATAGGCGCGGCCTCCACTGTAACCGGACGGAGCAGCTAAACTGCATTTGTACTTTACATATAGACGTCTATGTGTAAAAAGTGGATGCGATGATTGACCGACCTTTTTGGGCTGGGCGGCTGGCGGCCGCTTGGAAACAAGCCCCCATCGTTTGGCTCACCGGGCCCCGCCGCGCGGGCAAGACCGTGCTGGCGCAAAGTCTACCAGACGCGGAGTTCCTGAACTGTGATCTGCCGAGCGTGGCGGACCGGCTGAGTGATCCGGAGAGTTTTTTCCGGTCGCTGAAGCGGCCGTTCGTCGTGTTCGACGAGGTGCACCAGCTTCCCGATCCCAGCCGGCTGTTGAAGATTGGGGCGGACGGATTTCCCCGGCTGAAAATTCTGGCAACCGGGTCCTCCACCCTGGCGGCCACGCAAAAATTCCGCGACAGCCTGACCGGCCGCAAGCGGGTGGTGAAACTGGTCCCGGTGCTGTCTGAGGAATTGGCGGCCTTTGGCGTGGCGGATTTACGGGAGCGGCTGCTGCGCGGCGGCCTGCCGCCCGCGCTGCTCGCCAACCAGTACAATCCCGAATTTTACGCCGAGTGGCAGGATTCCTACTTCGCGCGGGACGTGCAGGAACTGTTCCGGCTGGAAAAGCGCGCCGGATTCCTGCGCCTGCTGCAATTGCTGTTGCGTCAGAGCGGCGGGATGCTGGACGTGTCGAAGCTCGCAGCCGAAAGCCAAATCAGCCGTCCCACAGTAACGAACTGGCTCGAGGTTTATGAAATCACCCATGTCGCGCACCTGGTTCGTCCGTTTTCCGCGGGCGGGCGGCGGGAAATCGTGGCGCAGCCCAAGGTTTTTGGCTTCGACACGGGCTTGATCTGTCACGCGCGCGGGTGGGATCAGTTGCGCCCGGACGATTGCGGCGTGCTATGGGAGCATCTCGTGCTGGACACACTCATTGCCAGCGGCCTGGAGAAAATCCATTTCTGGCGGGACAAACAGCATCGGGAGGTGGACTTTGTCGTGCCACGAGGGCGTGACCACGTCGACGCCATCGAATGTAAATGGAAAGCGGACGCATTTGAGGCGCGCGGGCTGGCGGCGTTTCGGCAGCAGTATCCGAAAGGGAGAAATTTTGTCGTGAGTCCGCTCGCCGGTCCGGCCTACGAGCGGGTTCGGGAGGGCATGAGCCTCTCGATCGTCTCGCCCCGGGAATTGCGCTTGGCCATGGCCTGAGAAATTCGGCTCGAGTTTAACCTCTCCCAAAGGTTTGACCGAAGCGATCGGTATTGCCTCACTGCCGGTCGATGGCAGCGAGCAGGGCCAGGCGACGGATGCTTGCCGTCTTCCGACGGTCCTTTGGGATGTCGCGGTGACCCCACGCCGGCGCCGGGCACCGGCCAGCATGGCGGGCGTAGGGGGAGGCCACAACTCTTAACGAGGTTGAATTCAAACCATAATCGTTTACCATCCTTGGTTCGTAGTTATGCCATCAACTGAACATCCGATTGAACTCCTGCGCTTCAACACCTGCGGCAGCGTGGACGACGGGAAGTCCACGCTCATCGGCCGCCTGCTTTACGATTCCAAGTCGCTCATGGAAGACCAGGTGGCGGCCCTGGAACGTTCGGCGGACATCACCGGCGGCGGCCAGATCAATTTGGCCAACCTGACGGATGGCCTGCGGGCGGAGCGCGAGCAGGGCATCACGATCGACGTGGCGTATCGGTATTTTGCCACGCCCAAGCGCAAATTCATTGTGGCGGACACGCCCGGGCATGTGCAGTACACGCGCAACATGGTGACTGGCGCCAGCACCGCCAACCTATCCATCGTGCTGGTGGATGCGCGGCAGGGGGTGATCGAGCAAACCCGGCGGCACACGTACATTGCCGCGCTGCTCGGCATACCGCATTTGATCATTGCGGTGAACAAGATGGATTTGGTGGAGTGGAAACAGGAGCGGTTCCAGGAAATCCGCGATGAGATCGAGGGATTCCTGCCCAAGCTGGATGTGTTTCGCGACGTGAAGTTCATTCCGCTGAGCGCGCTCAACGGCGACAACGTGGTGGACGGTTCCGCCCATACGCCGTGGTACGAAGGCCCCACGTTGCTGCGGCACCTGGAAAATGTGCACATCGCCAGCGATTGGAACATGAGCGCCTTCCGTTTCCCCGTGCAATGGGTGAACCGGCCCAACCATCCCACCGACAAATCGCTCCACGATTTTCGCGGGCTGAGCGGCATGATTGCCAGCGGGATTTTGCGCAAGGGCCAGCAGGTGATCGTGCTGCCCGCGGGCATCAAGACCACCGTGAAGGATATCTGGACGTACGACGGTTCGCTGGCGGAGGCGTTCTGTCCGCAATCCGTGACCATTTGCCTGGAGCACGACATTGATGTCAGCCGCGGGGATATGCTGGTGGGCCCGGAGAGTTTGCCGGGCCAGGAATCGGATTTGTCCGCGCGGGTTTGCTGGATGCACCCGCGGCCGTTGCAGACGGGGAAGAAATACCTGATGAAGCATACCACGCAAACCGTCCAGGCCATGGCCACGCACATCGAGACCAAGATCAATTTCGACACGTTGGAGGCCGAGCCGGTGCCCACCACGCTGGCCATGAACGACATTGGCGGCATCCGGTTGCGCACGGCCAAGCCGCTGGTTTTTGACGGCTACACGACCAACCGTTTGACCGGGTCGTTCATCCTGATTGAACCAGGCACCAATGCCACGGTGGCGGCAGGCATGCTGGCCACGCCCAAGGAAGCCGTGAAACCCGAATACACTGATTTTGCCATCTGAGCGGGCTGTGGGGCGGACGGAAGGCATTTAACCGCGAAGGGACGCAAATTCACGCGAATGGGAGGAAAGACCTCAGATCAGCAGACCGATGGGATAAAGCGGAAACCAGCGGAAACAAGTCAGTGTAACGACCACCCTCACCCCGTCCCGCTCCCCCCAGGAGAGGGTGACTTTGTTTCCGCGTCTCTCAAAATGATCGCGAGGGAATGGCGCGGACGTTTCAGGCCAACCTACAGCGATTCAGGTTCCGAAGCTCGGTCCCGGTTGGCGCCACCCGAGGGCCCACCAGCCCGTTCCGACGTTGACGGTCCGGAGCCGAGCATTCGTGTCAATTCGTGCAATTAGTGTCTCGGCTTCTGCTTGAGGTGGGGGATTCGGTTTTTGGGTTGCCTTCGCCGGGGCGGGCGGCTGCGTGAAAAGATTGACGGCCCGCACGTTTAATCCGAACTTGTCTTTCAATGAAGGCCAGCCAAAACGAACCACGCCGGACACGCAGACCCAGACTCCTCCTATGGGCGAGCGGATTGGTGATTTTTTACGCCGTGGCGGGATTCCTGATCCTGCCGCCCATCGTTCGCCACGTGGCCGTGAAGCAACTCGCGGGACAACTAAACCGTGAAGTTTCCATCCGGCAGGTCAAAATCAACCCGTTTACGTTGTCCACCACCATTCGCGGCCTGCTGATCAAGGACCGGGACGGCCAGCCCTTTGTTTCGTGGGACGAGCTCTACGTGAACTTCCAGCTTTCGTCGTTCTTTGGCCACGCCTGGGTGTTCAAGGAGATCAGCCTCTCGAAACCGTTTGTGCGGGCGCAGATGAACAAGGATTACACCTTCAACTTCTCGGATTTGGTGACGAAGTTCTCAACCAACGCGCCCGCCGCCGCTCCCGCCGCTCCCGCCAAGCCGGTGATGCTCCACATCGGGCGGCTGCATATTGGCGGCGCCACGGCGGCGGTCGCGGATTTCACGCCGCACGAACCGTTCCGGCGGCTCATCGGCCCGCTCGATATCACCCTGGCTGATTTCCGAACCGACCCGGACAACAAGAATCCGTACGCCTTTACCGGCACCACCGATGCCGGGGAGACCATTTCCTGGAACGGCTTTTTCTCGCTCTCGCCCCTGCGCTCCGAGGGGCAGCTCAAGCTGTTCAACTTTGACCTGAAGAAATACGCGCCGCTGTACCAGGACCTCTTGCGTTTCGAGGTGCGCGGTGGCTCCATCGCCTTCGAAACCCGGTACCGCCTGGCGTACAGCGCCACCAACCATGAGGCTGCCGTGAAGGATCTGGCCTGGGCGTTGCGCAACTTCAAGGTCGGCGAGCCGGGCGCGAGCAATAACCTGGTGGAAATACCGCTGCTGGCCGTGACCGGCGGCCGACTCGATCTGCAAGGCCACACCGCCTCGATCGATTCCGTGGCCCTGGAGGGCGCGACGGCTTTCCTCAACCGCGATACCAACGCCGCGGTCAACGTGGTGGAACTGGCCAAGCCGGCTGAATCGCCCACCAACGCGCCCGGCGGCATCCTGTTTCTGCTCCGCTCGGTCACCAATGCCGTCACCCTGCTATTGAACAGCACCAACGAGTGGACCGCCACGGTGCGCCAGATCAACGTCACCAACTGCGCGCTGCACCTGGAAGACCACGCGCTGCCCCGGGCCGCCGAACTGGACTTGAGCGAGATCGCGCTGGACGCCAGGAATCTCTCCAACCTGCCCGGCACAAACCTCACGGCCAACTTCTCGCTGCGGTGGAACACCAACGGCGCCATTCGCCTCGGCGCCAACCTGGGCTTCCAGCCCACCAGCGCCGATATTCAACTGGATCTCGACCGTATCAATCTGGCCACGCTGGATACCTATCTGAATTCCAAGCTGAACGTGTTTATTCTGGACAGTGAGGTCAATCTCCACGGTGTGGTGCGGTTGCGCCCGCAGCCGAACGATCTGCCGGTGGTTTCCTTTACGGGCGACACCAGCCTGGACCGCTTTCACACGGTGGACGGCCTGTCCGGCGAAGACTTGGTCAAGTGGGATTCCCTCCGCTTCAACGGAATGGTGGCCAACTTGAATCCGCCCTCGGTGACCATTCGGGAGGTCGTTTTGGACCAAGCTTTCGCACGGGTCATTGTGGAGACCAACCGCACGCTCAACCTGGTAAACGTCCTGCTCCCCAAGGGTGGCGCCACGGCGAAAAGCACCAACACCGTGGCGGCCGCCAAGCCCGGCACCGCTACCAACGCTCCGCTCCAAATCTCCATCGGCAGCGTCATCATCACCAATACCGCCGTGGATTTCACCGACCGTTCGCTGAAGCCGAATGTGCATCTGGCGCTGCAAACGATCAACGGCCACGTGGATGACCTATCCTCCGAACAGAGTCAGCATGCCGTATTGAAATTGGACGCCAGTGTCGACGGGGTGGGGCCGGTGGACGTGACCGGCACCATCAACCCGCTCCAAAGCAACCAGACCAACGAAATTAATATTTCTGTCAAGAACGTGGACCTGACGCCGACCGGCCCGTATTCCGGAAAATTTGCCGGGTACGGCATTGCCGAGGGCAAGCTGAACCTGGACCTGAATTACCTGATCATCGGCAAGAAGCTGACGGCCAAGAACGTGATCACCCTGGATCAATTCACGTTCGGCGAGAAGGTGAACAGTCCCGACGCCACGCATCTGCCCGTGCGGTTGGCAGTGGCCATCTTGAAGGACCGGGAAGGGAAGATCGTGTTGGACGTGCCCATCGAAGGGAGCCTGGATGATCCCAAGTTTCGGATCAGCAAGGTAGTCTGGCGGGCCATCGAGAACATTCTGGAAAAAGTGGCCACGTCGCCGTTCTCGCTGCTGGGGGCGTTGATTGGTGGCGGCGGCGAGGAACTGGGCTGGCAGGAATTCGTGCCCGGCAACGCCGAGTTGACCGCCGCCGACACCAAGAAGCTGGATGCGCTGGTCAAGGCGCTGCAAGCACGGCCGGGGTTGAAATTTGAGGTGAGCGGCAGCATTGATCCAGCAAAGGACCGTGAGGGGCTGGAACGCGCGGCGCTGGATCGGGAAATTCGCGAACGCGAGTGGGCCAAATTGCGCAGCTCGGAACAAGCCACCAATTCAGTGGACCAGCTCGTACTGACGCCGGCTGACCGTGCGGATTACGTTGCCACACTTTATGCGGAGGCGACGACCGCCGGGAAGATCACGCCCGAGCTGATGGCCGCCAACACCAATCTGGCCGCGTACGCCGCGGAAATCCAGGCGCGGCATCCGGCCATTGAGAAAGGGGCCAGCCAACTGATGGCCCAATCCTCGTCGTCCGCCACGAGAACCGAACCGATGCAGCAGTCGGGGCAGCCGGACCCCATGGAGGCGATTCTGTTGGCGACGTTTCCGGTGAGCGAGGCCGATTTGCAGGCGCTGGCGGGACGCCGGGCTCAGGCGGTGCAGGCCTATTTATTGCAGCAGGGTCACGTGGAAGCCGGCCGGGTTTTCGTCACGGCGGCCGGAGCCGCCAACCTGCGCCGGGACGGCAGTCGTGCTTATTTGCAATTCGAATAATTCGGGGTGTCTGCTCCGGCCCGCGCCCATTCCGGGCGCTGAGGCGTTCGCGCGAGGCGGCCGATAGCAAATGGTGCGAGGCGGGGTTGGGCGGCCATTCGTTGCGGGGGTTACGGACAGGTGACGACTGGCTCGAAATCACATCGCAGCGCCCGGGACGGGCGCGGACCGCGGCCGTCCCGGCCGCTGAAGTGTGCGAGCAAAGCGGCCGCGGGGGATTGGCGAGAGGCGTGAAGAGGCGGCCGTTCGTCTTGAAAGATTTCTGTTGGGAGACGGCTGGCTTAGAATCACATCGCAGCGCCCGGGACGGGCGCACTCCGGAGCGCGTCATTGTCCTACAGCCGGTCGAGGAGGTGTTCGGACCAATTCACGTAAAGCGAGACCAGCTTCAGGCCGCAGAAAATCCACACCGTGGCGGCGAGCGCCAGGAACGGTCCGAAATACAGCCGACCGGACCAGTCCTGCCGGCGCCGCACCACCATGACGCCGCCATACACGGCCCCCACCAGCGAGGCCAGTACCAGCGTGAATAGTACCGCCTGCCAGCCCAAAAACGCGCCGATGGCGGCCATGAATTTTACGTCGCCCAATCCCATGGCTTCGCGTGGCAGGATCATGCCGTCGGTCACCACTTCCATGTCCGACACGGCTTCCGGATTAAACTTGGCGTCGCCGATCCTCAATTCCAACGGCGTCAAGCGGACCGGCACGTCGCGCCAGGCACCGAATTGGGTTTTGATCTCGCCGGCCTGAAAGCTGATGGTGTCCGTGTCGCGATAAAAGATATCGCCCTCCGCGAACCGCAAGGGAGACCGGCAAAGCCAGATCTCAGCGGGCGCCAGGACCAGCCAGTCGCCGCGGTGGATCTTGGATTTGGAGCCGGGCAGGAGCAATTTGGCGAGAAAGCAAAGCCGTTCAAAAGAGGCGCGCAAGGGGTTCCAGGGCAGGCCCGTGAGTTTGGCGGTTTCCGGCAACGTCAATGACCGCAGGAAAATGCATTCGAGCGTGGTCATGGTCGCGCGCTCCAGAGATTCCACGCCGGCCGGCGTCCGGAGGATGATGCGGTCGGCCGAAACGGCCAGGTCAACATCCTGGTAGCAGCGATCGCTCAACTCGACGTGGCTTGCCCGAAAGGCGAACCAACCGCCCAGGCGATGAAACGTCTCCAAACCGAGGTGTTTGGGCGGGAGCACGATGGCGGTATCGGTGAAGTAAACCCGGGAGGCG
>CAYTJG010000109.1:0-17379 GCA_964437865.1 uncultured Bifidobacteriaceae bacterium
ATCTCGCGGCCACGCAGGACCACGTGCGTCGGGTCGATAACGGCGTGATTGCCGTCCGCCCGCGCCGCTTCCATCAGGGCGGGCAACTGCGCCAACTGCACCGGCAGCACCATGATTTCGGAGGCTTTAGAACTCATAACCCGTCACACTCAAACGGTTGATGGCCGACGTACCGCTCGATTTCACATAGAGCGTCTGGCTCGTCGTCATGGGAATATCGAAGGACGACACCGCCCCAAAACTGTCAATCGCCGTCCCGACCGCACCCGCGCCGTACGCGGCAAACATTCCGGCGCTGTCCCCCGCCACGCCGCAACCGCCCGAACCGGTCACGCCCACCAAGCCATAGGCCCGCTTGGCAATCGACGGCAAAGCCAGATTCACGTTGGTAATGTAGGCGGCCCAAGCCGTCGTCAGCGCCGTCGCGGTGAAGATATTCACTTCCTGTATCCAAGCCCGCCGGTTCACAATGCGGAACGTCCCAAACTGCGAACTGGCATTGTTGAACACCGCTCCCACCAAACACTTGTAAGTGAAGTCCCCTGGCATGACCGGGGCAGTCGGGCTGGTTGAAATCAACCCCGCTAGGTTCGTTCCGTCGCCGATGATATAGAGGTAGTACCACGTGCTTGCCGCCGCGCCCGTGCCCACGCCAGCCGACAAAGTGTCAAGCCCGTTGTTGCTGCCGTTGGCCGTAATGTTCACCGTCTGATTAACCGCCGTCGCCAAGAAGTAATTGCCGTTGGTATCGTTCAGCACCAATTCATCCGCCGTGATTGTCGCCTGCGTGGTCGGTGACGTGGCGGTATTGACGACCAGGCAATTCGTCCGGCCCTGAAGCGGGCGCGCGTTCTGTTCCAAATACAGCGCACTCAGAAAGCCGGTGTCAAACGGGGCGGTCCCGGTGCCGTCCGGCGTAAAGGTATCGTTGGCAATGTTTGCCGCCGTGACGGCGTTGTCCGCCAGAATCGGGGTGGTTACCGAGCCGTCCTCAAGCTGTGCCGTGCCCAATTGCCCCTGCAATTGAATCGCCGGTTGCCCCAAGGCGTTGAGTTTGGCGTAAGCCAGCAATTCGCCCGGCGCGAACTGGTAACCCGGTGTCAGTGTAATGCTAATCGCGCTCATACCATCGGTCCTCTCACGTCCATGCCCGGCAGCGCATCAACGCGTTGGCCAACGAGTTTGATCTTTCCCTGGGTGTTGAAAATCGCAAGCTGGTAGCTCTTGCCGCCGATTCTCGACGCGCGCCGCGTGTCCAGCACTTCCTGGAACTGGTCCAACGCGAAGCCACTGCCCAGGTTTAGCCCCTGAACTTGCGCCACGGTGGCCGTTACCGGCCAGTCTTGCTGCTGACCGATGGGTTTGGGTGCCCCGTAAATCGTAAAGCCACTGGTCAGGCCCACAAAGGTTCCACCGTTGATGGACTGCGTTAGACCGCATTGCAATTGGCCATCATTCGGGCCGGGTGTGTACGTGTACGTGGCCCCCAGGATCGGCAGTACCCCGTGGTACAGGTCGCCATTTTGCGGCGTGTAATACTGACCCGGTGACACCAAATTTGGTCCCGTCACCGTGACCAGCCACACGCTGTAATCCTCCCGCCACGGCGTACCCCAATCGTCGTTGACGTTCGTGGTGTGCCATGGCTGCGCCGAAAACGGGCGGTCGTACGTCGTGTTGCTGCGTGTCACGTTTTGTGCGAGCGTCGCCACATTGTTCACCCCCGCGAACACCACTTGAATCGTGTAGCACGGGTTGAACGTCGCCAGCGAAAGCCCGGTTTCCGTCGGTCGCGGCAACCCCTGCACGCTGGCCCCGTACGCCCGGCTCAAGGCGTACGTGTAAATCTCCGCCCAGGTCAACCCCTGCGGCCCGGTGCCCACCACCTGGTCGCCATAGTCGCTTTCCTCCATCAAATTGACGTAGCCGTTGGTGTCCAAGAAGAAATGCCGGTCCTCCCCATTGAGCGTCAACCGGTGGAATTCCAGCACCGACAACGCGCTCCCGGTGTCCATCGGCGTCCACCCCTGCGTCATCACACCCGATTCCCATACATTATTCCCGAGGTGGACGGACGCCTTGAAATCATAAACCAAAATCACCCGGCCCACATTCTTGACCGTCACGGCCAGATAAAGCTTGTTGTCCCAATGGGACATGCGGAAGGTGCTTGCCTGCGTCCAATCAATCGCGTCAATGGTCTTTTGGATGGGGGCGCTCAACGGCACGTTGACCGAGAGCATGATGCCCAGGTCCGTTTGCCGGATGACCATGACGCCGTACGTCGGCGAAAGGAAATAGGCATTGCTGCCCACCACCGCCCAACAGCGTGGCCCGCTCGCCCCGTACTCCGTGCTGCGCACGTCCAACGTGATGCCGCTCAAGTCGCTGGTAATGCCGCTCAGGATCGCCCACGACTTGTCTTTCA
This sequence comes from uncultured Bifidobacteriaceae bacterium, assembly GCA_964437865.1. Lineage (GTDB taxonomy): Bacteria > Verrucomicrobiota > Verrucomicrobiia > Limisphaerales > UBA11358 > UBA11358. Next base: position 2,429 of record CAYTJG010000109.1, read on the forward strand.
ACACCACCACCTGCCCGCTCGTGCTGCTGCTGCCAAATTTGAACAGGTCCACGATCTCATCGCTGCCACCCTGATTGATGCGAAACTCGTTCAAGAACGAAAAATGGATGTAGTCCAGATAGTTCGTCGCCACAACGAAGTCGGTCTTGCTGTACTCGCCGCCGTTGATAGTCGCGTAGTTGTCCACGCTGCTCGGTTGGTAAGCCGTGGGCACCAACAACAGGTTGTTGATGAACAACCCGGTATCCGCGTTCGGCAGCACGTCGTAAGCCTGCTGCCACGCTTCCGGATTCGTGTCGGGATTTTGCCCCGGCAAGACGCGGCTGGTCTGCGCCGTGATGACCGCCCCGGTTCCCGCCGTGCCCGGATTGGTGGCCAGCACGTAGGTGAACGTGTTGGCGTCCACCACCGTAATGAAGAAGGTTCCGTTGTACGCCGCCGGATACGCCCCGGTGATCGTCACGCTGTCCCCGGTGACAAAGCCGTGCTGCGGCGCGACGGCGGTAACCGTCAAGCCGCCCGTCACGCTCACCATGATCACGCCGGCGGCGGGCGAAGCCACGCCCCCGGAGAAGAGATAGGTGAACGTGCTGGTGTTGACCACGGTAACCACGTGCGAACCGTTATAGGCGCTGGGCGTCGCGCCGGTAATGCTCACGGTCGCCCCGCTCGTCAACCCGTGGCCCGGTTTGACCGCCGTGGCAATGTTGTTGTTCGGCGGCGTGCAAACAATCGTGCCACCGGATGCCCCGGTCGGTACGCCCGCCATCCAATAGGTGAACTGGTTGACATTCAGCACCGTGACCAGCGCATTGGTGACGTTGTAGGCGGTTTGGGTATCCCCGGTGATCGTCACCACATCCCCGGAGGCCAGCCCGTGATTGGCCGCGTACGCCGTCGCCAATTGGGTGTAACTGGAGGCCCATTCCGCGTTGGTGGTGGTTTCATTCCCGTTGGGCGACACCAACATGACAAAGGTAAACGTGTTGGCATCCAAAACCGTTACCGTGAAAGTTCCGTTGTAGTACAAGTGTGTCGCCCCCGCGATGGTCACGCTGGCCCCAGTCGCCAAGCCGTGGCTGGGACTGATCGCCGTGGCCGTCGTCCCGGAGCGCGTCAGGCTGCTAATGGGCACGTTGGACCGGGCGCAACTCAAGGCCGGGGCGAAGTTGGCCGGGCTGGTCAGGCTGATGAGTTGAAAGCTCGTGCTGCTCACTTGCGTCAAGCTCGTCACGTTGGCCACGCTGCCCAGCGCCGTCCAATAATACGCGTTATTGCTGACGGTGATGGTTCCCGTGGCGGTCGTCACCGGCACATTCTTGACCGAAAAGGTGAACGTGTAATCGTCCACCAGCGTGATGCCAAAGCGGCTGTTGAACTGTGATTGCACCGCGCCCTTAATGGTCACGTCGGTTCCCGTGACATACCCATGGGGCAACGTGGTGACGCAGGTGGCCACGCCGTTGGCCCACGTCAAAGACTGCACGGCCAGATACGGCCCGTAAGCCATTTCGTCCGCCGTCTGGCCGGTGGCCACGATGACCGCCTTGTAGGTCGTGAGGGCGTCGTAACGCGGCAGCAAATCCGTAAAGCCCGTGTCCAGGTCGGACAGGACCAGCGGCGCGAGGTAACGACCCCGGAACAAAAACAACATGTCAAACGCCTGCACGAATCGGCAGGGGCTGACGATGGTGATTCCGGGCGGCAACGGAATCGTCACGTTGCCATTGTGCGGGCGGGTACGCCAAACATACCCACCCGCCGCGATCACCTGCCATTCAACGCCGTTGGGATCACGGAATACGCCGCTCCCGTACGGCACGCCCAGGCTGCCGATGGCGACGTTGCCAATGGTGATGTAATTGGCCCACGCTGGCTTGGTAACACCTTTACGCGTCGTCGGCACGCCGTCGGTAAAGCGCAGATTCCGGGCGTCGTTCAACAGGCCCGGCCCCAGCGTGCGCGGGTCCCGCTGATCGCAAGCCCACAGCAAAGTCTCGCCGTCCGCAGGTTTTACCTGCTGCGTCGAGGTGATGTTTGGGTTGGCAATCACGGATGATTCGTGCTCACCAGCGTCCCGCCGCGCGGCTCGAACCCATGCGTGGATACGGTGCTCCAGTTGGTCATGCTCATGATCGCGTCCCCGGTCGTCAGCACGTCGGAGTCGCCGCCCGAAATGGTGGTGGTCCCGCCCGCCGCCAGGTTCGTTCCGGTCCCCGTGGGCGTGCTCAACGTGCTTTGCACGACCCCGCCATCGGAGGACGCCACCACCAGCGACGGACTAAACAGGTGATTCGTTGAAACCGGCTGCGTGACGGTGGTGGACTTAAACAAGCCCACGGTCATGTCCACTTCCGCGACGTTGTTACCGGCGTATCCGATGGGCAGCTTCAGCTTAACCCCCGTCCCGGACTCGTGGTTTGCCACCTGCGTCCCCGCGCAGCCCGCCACCAACACCAACGGCAGCAGCAGCGCCACCAAGACGGTCGCCTTCGGCGTGTCGCCCCCCTCGAAGAGCGCCTTGAAATCCGCGGCAATCTGCACCCGCTTGTCCCACAGCGAATGCGCCACCGCCACCAGCACTGCCAGCGCACCATAAATTTTGTCCGGCGCATCGTCGGTCAGATACCCCTTGTTCACGAGCCATACCCCTGCGCCGCTCAACGCGTGGCGCAGGATTGCCTTTACCAGTTCAGATTTTAGCCAGTTCATATCATTGTCCTTTGTTCGTTTTGTTTGCTTGGTCCGCATCATTGGCAGACCCAAATTCACTTTTCACTTTCTGGTAGTAATAACGGGCCGTGAAGTACCCCACCACAATGGCGGTCACCCCAGCCAAAATCTGCACAATCAAATTGATGGTTGGCAGCAAGGCGATGAACAGACTGCCGAGGGTGGTCTGGACGCCAAAGATGGCGGCCACGTGCTTCGCGGTTTCGTTCATAAATTGATGTTCCCGTCCGCGCCCGCCGCGAAAATGGCGGTAATTTCGGCTCCATTGAGCGCCCGACCGTACACCCGCACGTCATCCAGTGCGCCCCCGCCCAGCGCATAGCCGGAGTAGCCCGACCCAATGGTCAGATTGGAAGAGGTGGCCACGATTGAGCCCAGGATGGCCGTGGACGAAGTGGCGTCCAGTACGCCGTCTTTATAGATGCGGACCTTGCCGTCAGCCCCGCCGTCCCAGGTGGCCGTGTACAGGTGCCAGGCTCCCCACCAGTCATCCGTCGTGGCGAGGTTGATGTGCCCCCCGCTGGTGTACAAATCGAACTGAACAATGCCGCCACCCGAAACGTACGCATACCAGGAGGTGAACTCCTGATGGGCGATGGGCATTCCGGTCGCGCTGGTGTTGATCCAGAAGCTGACGGTGATGGCTGATACAGGGTTGGTAGCCGCCGAGGAAATCGTGGCATTGGTGACGGCGATGGCTCCGTCCGCCGTGCCGTTGGCCCCGGTCACCCAACCGATAGAGCCACCATATTCCGAGCCGGCGTAGGCGTTCGGGCTGGCATCAAGCAGGTTGTCGTTGAACTTGTATTGGGCCACCAAATTGTTGGTAGCGGAGGTGTAGGGCGGCGGCGGCGGGGGCGGCGGGGTGTTCGTCCAGTTCAGACCGCTGAAATAGGTGCAAACGCCCGCCTGGCTGCCCGCTTCGTTGTTGCCGAACAACCAGTAATCCACGAAGGTGTCGCTCACGTCCATCGCGTGGGTGCAACTGGTCAGCACCGACCCGTCCGCATTGTAAACGATACCGTATTCGGTGCCGTTGGTGGTGTTGATCGACATGACGAAATAGAGCCATTTGTTCATGGGGACCGGCACGGCATTGTTTTTGGTCACCACGGTTCCCGCGTCTTCAAACTCAATTTCATTGGTCAACCCGCAATTGATCTGCAAGGTCCAGTCCTCCGTGGAGTACGGCGTGGCGTGGACGGACGTGCCCAAGACGATCAAATCGTACGTGGCGGCGGTGTTCGCCAGCGAGGGCACCCTCACAAAACCCCCGACCGAAAGGTAAGGCAGGTTGTCATCCGTCGGCATCGCCAACTCGATGGTGCTGAAACTGAGGTTGTTGGTGAGTTGAACGCACTGAGCCTCCGCGCCGGTGTAAACGGCGTTGCCCACTTGGATTGGCGTCGGGAAGACCGGCCCGTTGGTCCAGGTAATAAACTGCCCCGGCGCGTTGGCCGAAAAGAGGACGCTGAAATTGCCACTATTGGTCGGCAGCGTGTCGGCGGCCACAACGGGCACCGTCAACACCGTGCCGAGCGGCTGGTTCGTGAACGCCATGTAATTCATGGTCGCCAACGGCGTGGCGCTGGAAGCGGCCAACGTGGCCAGCCCGTCCGCCGTCAAAATCGACTGCGCGCGCACCCAGGCGGTCGCCAAAAAGAGGAATAGAGCAATCCGTTTCATTGTGTTTCCTTGTAAGCCCCGATGACTTCGCTCCCGTACGCCGTGAAGCTAATGATCCCGTTGGCCACGGCGGTCGGATGGGCCGTCACCCATTTGACGCTCCCCGGATAGGTCACCCCCGTGCCGCCGCTCAGGCTGAACGACACACTCCCGCTGCTCCCGGAAAAGCCGGTAAACTGGACCGTCGTCGTGGCGGGCAGCGTGAAGGTTTGAATTGCGCCATTGAACGTCACCGCCAGTTGGGTGGCCGCGTTCTGCGCCCAACTGACCGGGACCGGGGCCACGTCCAGCCCGGACGAGGTCCAAACGGCATAACCGCTGGTCGGTTGTGGTTCCTCCGGCGAGTACACCATGGTGTACGACTGCCCGCTGCCGCCCGGCACCCAATCCAGCCAACCCTGGCTATCCAAACCCAACGTCGCAAACGGCAGCGGCGCACTGGAACTGGTATTGGTGAAATTGAAGAGCGGCGAGAGTACGCTGGCACAGAAGATGTTTCCCTGGTAATCCACCGACGCCACCGTGCCCACGACGCTGGCGCTCCGCGTGCTCGCGATGTTCAGGGACAAGCCGCTGTAATTGGTGATTTCCAGGCTGCCGAGTGACGCCGACACTGCGCCGTTGGTAACGACCGCAGCCGGCAGTTGTGGCAGCGTGATCTGGGCGCTGCTCATCACGCCCTGGGCAATCGTCGTTGCCTGTGCCGCCGTGATCCCGCCCGACGCCCCGCCCGTCCAGCCAGACAGGGTTTCGGGTGTCACATACTTATAGCCGTCGGTCCCTGCATTCACTTCCGCCTGCGTGGCCGCCGCCGGAGGCCACGCACATCCGGTCATCGCCGTGGCGAGCATCGCCACCACCATTGCAATCAGTAATTTCATGTCAGTTGTTGTTCCTAAAATCGAACCGATTCACTTGTTGTTGTTGCCGCTGAAGCTTGTCCGCTTCCATTTCGAGCGCCTGCATCGCCATCTGTTCCCGCGCCCCTGAACCTTGCAGGTCGCCGCCCGCCGCCAGCCAGTCCGCGAAGCCGCCTTCGATCAGGTACTGGCGGAACGTGTATGGAATCAACACCTGCGTCCACGAGGCCGCCGTGTTGTCGGGCGATTGCCCCGCCGTCGTGGCCACCGCGCAGGTGTAGAAGTTTCCGGCCCCGCTGCTGCTCACGAAATACACCTGCTGCCCCACCGCATAGCTGGCGTTCTGGTTCCACGCATCCCCCAGGAGAAAGGGCCGTTGCAGCCGGTACAACAGCCACACGTAGCTGAAATTCGTGCTCGCCGGAATCCAACCGTAATTGAACGTGTTCCGCAGTTGCACGAACTGAGCGCCATCCTGGTCGAGCACGAACGGCAGTTTGACCAGCTTCGTCGTAATGCGCGGGTCTTGATCCCACGCCCCCATGATTTCCCCGATCTGATTGGCCATCCACGGCTGGTTAAACGCCACGTTGCGCTCGAACAACGTCAGCCGTCCCCAATAAGCCGGGTTCCAATCCTCGTCGGCTGTGCCCGTGTTGGCGATCCGCTGGTAGAAATTCAGGTCGAGCAGGTTCTGGACTTGCGTGCCCACCGCATAGACCGCCGTCGGGTCAAACGGGTCCGCCGTGTAACTCGTCCGGCAGACCGCCCAAAAGGCCGAATTCTCACTGCCGAACCGCGTCGGCGGTTGGCTGACCAGGCTGGCACTGCTCGGAGCCGGGGCCGCCCCGCCCAACACCGTATCCCACGCCCCCGTCAAATTGCCGCTGCTGTTGGAATAGAGCGGATTCCCGTTGGCATCCGACAACGCCCAGATGCCGTTTACCTGGGCAATCTGGTAGCCGTAATAGGAAACGTAGCTCGCCCCGTTCAACTGGTACACGTCGTTGGCGTTGGGCGTACCGCAACCCTGCACGTTCAGCGCGCTGACCGTCGTGGGTTGCAAACACTGGTAATAAGTCTGCGTGAGGGGGTCCAAGATTTCCGCCCCCACGGGATAAGCCGTTTGCCCCGTCTCATCGTAGAGCGGGCGGAACGTCCGTTGTTCCAGCGGGCAGATTTCGGGCCAGCGGTGAATTTCCCAGGCGATTTGCAAACGCCGGTCATGGAAAGTCCGGAGCAACTGAAATTCAGCCGTGCTCAGGTAATTGACGTTGATCCCCGCCAAAGCCGCCGAACCGGCCAACACTTCGCTGTAATTGCACGTCCTCAACGCGCACGCTCCTGTTCCGTCAAGCCCACCGGCTTGCGACTGGCCGGTCCCGGCATCCAGCCGACGAAGATTTCTCGCGTGCCCCGGCTGCGCACCACAATTTCCGGGTTGCGCTTGGCCAGAAACGCCATCAAGTCCGGATCGTGGGTGTAGTGCTTCCCGTAGCATTCGCGCCAGTAGGCGTCAAACACCGGGTCAATCATGAAACTGCGCTCACCGAAACCATCCTTGGCCAGGGGCCGGTGCAGATAGTTCAAGCAGGCGATGCGACGCTGGCGCGTGGCGGCGCGCACGAGCCGTGCGTCATAGTCGCGCCGCAGCAACTGGTCCACCTTCATCGCCGTCGCCAAATCCAGTCTGGAAAAATCAAATACCATGGTGTGTTGTTGGTTTAAAAACGTGGCGGCGGGAGAACGAAGACCCCACCGCCACGCCCATGAACCCAATCGTTTAAGTGCCCGTGACGTACTGTTGTTCGCTGGGATCGCTCAACGCCAACAGGATGTCCACCTGTCCCGCCGTGGCGGCGTTCACGTTCGCGCCCGTGGTCGCAATGGTGGCCGTCACCAAGGCGTTGGCGTTCGTCGCGTCGTTGGAGCTAAACGCGTAGGTGGTGGCGCTCGCCACGCAATCCTTCGTGTTCGTGCCGCCCGCACCGATCGCGGTGAACAGGTCCGTGCTGGCCGCCGCGATATAACGAGCCGCGCTCGCCTTGTCGCCGACCGTCAGCGTGGCTGCCGTGATGGCCCCGCCCGTGAAAGGCACCACCAGCCGGGAAGTCACCTTCTCGACCGTGAACCCCGCCGGCAACTGGATCAGCGTGGTGTCTTGCATCGGCAAGCCCGTTTGCTGGTTGTAGCCGTCCACCGAGCCATCCGGAAAGATGGTGAAGGTCTGGTTGAGCGCTGCGCTCGTCAGGTCCGTGGAAAAGATGGATACCTTGTGGGTGAACCCCGTCAGCGCCACCGTTTCAAATGGAAGAGGAATAATTTTCATGCTTAACCTTTGGTAAAAGTTTTGTTGGTTTGCCTGGCCGCGGCGGCACGCACCTCACACGTCGCTCGGGGCCACCTTCATTTCGCCGATGGGATTCCAGCAGAGAAACATCAGGATGGCGTCGATGGCCGCCTTGTAGGAGCCGCCCTTGAACTCGGGCTTGTAAACGGTCGGCTTCTGGTTCCACAACCAAGCCCAGCGTTCGGTGTTCAGGAAGTACCCGCGCCAGTCGCCCATGACGGCGTCCGTGCCGCCGTTGGCCTGGAAACCCGGCTGCGCATTCCAGCGGGTCAGGTGCAACTCGATCTTGCCCCAATCGCTGTCGTACACGTCCACCGTGTTGCCCAATACCGTGGCGTCCTCGCCGCGAGTGATGATCCGCGCCGTGGCCTGCGTGTTAAGCGACGTGGGAATGTAAAACTGGAACACGCCAAACTGCTTTTTCAGTTGCGTGCCCACAAAGCCCGCCTTCATGCCCTTGGCACCCGTCGCCCGCCAGGCGGCTTGCAGCGCGTTCTTGATGGCGTCTTCGGTCAGGTTGCTCGGCGTCGAAAGTGCCGTCGCCGTGACAATCTGCGCGGCGTTCGGTCGAATCGTCGGGTCAACCACCGTGCCCGCGTCCGTCTGCGCCGTGGATTGAATCCACACCCCCGCGCTGCGGAATTTATGCCCCGTCTTGCCGTCGTCCACATACTCGCCCTGGTCGCCCGCCGCGCTGCACTCGATTTCACGAGCCATTTCCGTCATCTTCTTGGGGATTTCGTGCGCCAACTCGTCGTTGATGCCCGCCGTGTCGGTCACATCTTCCGCCAGTTTGGACACCGCCGCCGTTTTGACGAACCACTGGCAACGCGCCGTCAGCTCGCGCCGGTTCTGGCCCGCGCTGGTGAACGTGTCCCAGTCCTTGCCGTCCGGCCACGCGTTCGGCATGGGGGTCGTGTACGTGTCGGCTTGGTAGTGCTTTACGATGTTGACCGGTTTCGGCCCCTTGGGCAGTACCCGGAGCATGGGGGTTTCATGCTCGTCAGACAGGGTGATGTAATTCGCCCAATCCGTTTTCTTACCCACCACATTGCGTTCAAGTAACATACTATCTTCCTATTCTTGAAACCCCGTTGGCTAATCGTTGGCTGGCCGCCTTATGCCTCCAACAACGCGGCTAGCGCCAGATTCACGGCATTGTCACGGGTCGGAGCTTTCGAGAAGGCGGCGCTGGCGGCTTCGCTCGGCTTCGGCTTGGCCGTGGCCGTGCGGGTGCTGCCATTGCCCGCTGGAGTCTTCGGGGGCGGGGTCTTGGCGGGCGCTTTGCCCTTGCCCGCTGCCGCCGCAAGCTGCTGCTGATACGCCTTGAATCCGAGCATGTAGATGCCCATGACCAATTCGTGATTGGGCAACCGCTTGGGCAGGTCAGGCAGAAACTTGAGCATCGTCGCCTTGATTTCATGCTCGGGTGCCTGCGGGTTGTTCAACCAGGGGAAATCGCGCCGCGCCTGTGCGCTCGCTGCCTGCTCCTGTGTCTTGAACACCTGCACCTGCTGCCGCTGCTGGGGCAACTCGTCCCGCAGATAGGCGTTGATCTCGCGCACGCGCCGCTTCAAGCCGTTCACGTCCAGACCGCTCGTTTCCATGAAACGCTCAATCCGGGTCCGTTCTGCCGGGGTGGCCGTGTCGTCAAGGTACGCTTCCGCATGATCGAGGAATTTCTTGGCCGACCGTTCCGCCGTTACCAATTCCTTCTCGTCCGGGACCGCCAACGGCATCGGTTGGGCTGGCCGCTGCGGATCGTTGCGCAGCGCCTCGGCTTCCGCCTGGAGCGCCTTCAACGCATTTTCCGCCCGGTCGGCCCGGCCCTTCTCAGTTTCCTTGTCCGCCGTCAGCCGTCCGATGCGCTTGTTGACCACCCGTTGCAAACTGTCCGGGAGTGCGCCACCTTTGGCTTCCCACTCGTCCAGCGCCGTCTGCATTTCCGGTGGCAACTGTGAATCCTCGGACTGCTCGCCCGCACCTTCAGCCACAACTTCCGCCGATTGCTCTCCTGCCTGCTGCTCTCCCGCCGATTCCGCTTCCCCGCCCTTCCCTGCCTCGCCCTCGTGAGATTCCGCTACGGCTTCCTGCTCCGGTGGAGTTTCTTGACCGGAGGTTTCCGCCGTGTCCTCGCGGGCAAATTCCGAATTCAAAAGGCCGGAAATGCCGTCGGACGTTAAATGGTTCGCCTTCGATGTGGTTGTTTCTCCGGGCTGCCCCACAGCGCCCGACGCTAACTTTTCTGGTGTGTCTTTCATGCTCTTCGCAAGTTGTCAGTCGGTTCCTGGCCCGACCGTGGGCCGCTTCGCCACCACTTACGCACGAAAGGGGGGATCAATGAAAGGGGTCGCCCGTGGAGTTGGGACACTTCACCGGAAGTCAGGACACTTTCGCCAAAGTCAGGACGCTTCGGCAGGAGTCAGGACACTTCATCCGCGCGGTCAATCGCGCTCTTTGAAGTTTTTCGCCCGCAATTCTGCGGTTTCCTGCAATGACCGCAACGCCAGCGCAAAGTCATACGCCGCCGCCGAACGCCCGGCATTATACTGCCGCTGCTCGTTGGTCAAATTGGGTGCCAGTGCCGTCTCGTGCTCGTTGCGGGCGTGTTCGTCCGCATAGCTTAAGACCGCCTTGAAAATGGGATGCTCGGCCCCACCCGCCAGCGCCAGCACGCGCTCGACTTCCTGCCGCTGCCGCTCTTCGGCACTGACCACAAGCGGCTGTTTCCAAAATTTCATGTTCATGCGTTTTGGTAATTTGGGGTCCGGCGTCACGCTGCTTGGGTCACCGGCTTCACGCCGATTCTGCCCACCTGCTTGTTCTGTTGTTGTTCCACGCTCATTTGCAGGTTCTTCACATAGTTCGCCAACAGTTCCTTGAAGCGTTGGTCGTTCTTGGCCAGCGCCGCCACGTTGGGGTTGCTCTGGATAAGCTGCTGCAAGAACTGTTGCTTGGTGCCTGCGGTCGGGTCGTTCTCCACGTAGTTCGCCTCAAAGCCCAGCATCATGTTGCCCAGGTTCTTCTGCACTTCCTCAAACAGCTTCTGGCTGGCTCCCTGCTTGTCCTGAATCAACTTCTGCGCCAGCACGGGGTCCATCGCCCGCGCCTCATAGGCGGTCAAGGCGCTCCGGTCAATCGCCCCCGTCACGTCCGCCGGCACGATCTTGGTGTTGTAAACATCCAACTTCTGCATGAGATAGTCCGGGTTCAAATCCTTCACGTCGAACTCCAGCCCAATCGCCAGCGAATCCACCACCAGAAACGGGTCCAAGTCCGCCAGTGCCTGGTTGCCGGTGACACGGGTGATTTCATCCGGGTTGTATTGCAGTTCCAAGGCGAACACCATCGTCAACACCGCCCCCCAAAACGTGTAATAGTCGTCCGCCGCCTTCTCCTGCTTGACCGCAATTTTCGCCGGGTGAACCTCCTGGTTGAACTGGCCGAAGTAGTCATCCTTCATCAACTGAATCATCTGCACCAGTTCCACCGAAAGCTGCGGACTCGGCGCGTTCAAGTTGATCGCGGTAATCTCCTGGCTCTTCCCCAAGGGCACCTGCGCCCCCGGCCCCAGCTTGTAATCCACCCCGCCCAACTTCGGCACGCTCACGGCGGGCAAGGTGTCCCACTGTGCCCGGTTGTACAGCATGTCCCGCTGCTGCTTCACTTCGTTCTGCCACGTCCCCGCAATCTCCGCCACGCTGCGCACGTCGGTCAGCGCCCGGCCAATGTTCTCGCGCTTGAACTCCACGAACGGATATTGCCCGTGCGCGTAGTCGATCAACTGGTGGCTGGCGCAAAAGTCGTGTGTGTCTGACAGCGGCTCGTGCGTGATATGCGGGCTGAAAATCGTTTCGTAAACCCCCGTCACCCCGTCGTCGTCCACCTTCTTGACATAGGCGTACACGACTTCAATCAAGGGGTTGTTTTCCTCCGTCACTTTCAAATACGTCGTGTTGCCCACCGTCTTGGTCGATGGTCCCGTCAAGCTCGTCGCCCCCAGCGCACCCGCCCAGGATGAAATGTTGCCCTTGGTCTTCTTGACCGCGTCAATCCAATCCTCGTTCCAGCCGTCCGCCCGCTTGGATTCCAACTCCGCTTCCGTCATCCAGCGCCGCCAGAAGATGGCCCGCGCCTGTTGCAGCTTCATCGTGCCGCGCGCCGCGAGAATTTCCTGATACGGCTTGCCCACCCACACCAGCGGATCGTTCTTCATCACGTACGGAATGGGCACGTCCGTTTCGCCTCGCTCACGCAATTCCTTCACACAGCGCCGCGCCACGTTCGGTTTGAGGGTCAAAAGCTTGTCGTCCTCCTCTTCCTGCTCATAGAAGCCTTTCCCCTGCATGGCCTGCACCGCGTAGGTCCGGTAAATCTCCTGGACGGCCGCCACACTCGCGTCTTCCTGCGTCGGGTCCATGATCGCGGACACCAGCGCGCCCAAGTCCGGGTTTTGCTGGCCCATCTGCTGCAACTGCTCCATTGTCAGAGCCACGCGCCGCTTGCCAAGTTCCCGCTCCCAACCGACGTACGCGATGGCAAAGCCATACTCGCGGGAGTATTGCGCCGCCAGTTCCGCCTCCAACCGCCACTCTTCACGGAACTTGGTATGGACCAGCCAATGCAAATAATCGGAGATTCCCGCCGTCAGCGGCACGTTTTGCCAGTTCACCGAATTGGCCCGCAACTCGGCCTTGCGGTACGCCGCCGTCAGCACCGCCGTGTCGTCGTTGACCACGCTGTCCACCAACGGCACGCGGGTATCGCTGCAACCATTCCACGGCAGGGCGGGCTCGCCTTCGGGCATGTTTTCGTCCCACTTCCGCCCGTCGGGTGATTGCCCCGCCCAGATCATGCGCCGGGTTTCCTCGTCGTACGCCACGTCATAGAAGCCGTTGGGCAGGACTCCCGCCTGCTTGAATTCGGTCAGCAGTTTGTCCACGTGCGCCTCAAGTGACGTTACCAGAATCTCCGAGTCGTCTCTTACACTCATCGTCACTCAACCCGAACCGATTTCGGGCGTCCCTTCAATCCCCCGCCCGTGGAGTCAGGACACTTCGCCGGGAGTCAGGACACTTCAAACGCAATGCGCCATCCCCAGCAGCGCCGCCACCTGCGCTTTCGGGCATCTGGCCTCACCGGTCCCCGTGGGCTGGACCAACCGCAACGCGCCCGCCTGCACCATGTTCTCGTAGGTGTCTTTGCTGACACCCGTCCAGCGCAGCACGTCCCTCCGCCGCAACAACTGCGGCTCCTGCTTGAACGTCTCTTCATCGCGGGAGATGATCTCCGGCCATTCCAGCAACTGTGCAAGCTGCCGCTTCTGGTAACGCGCCTGCGAACAACCGGGCGGCTTGATTTTCGCCAGCACACCGCAGTCAACAAACTTGCGGAGCGTCGCGCGAGCGTAGCCCAGGGAGATAACATCTTTCTCCATGATAAGTCCTGGCTGGTCTTGGAATTCTTTTTTCGTCATAGGTTGTTTGTTCTTTAAAATCCTCTACCGGCACGGCCTGCCCTCTTACTCTGTTCCACGTGGAACAGCTTGGCCAGGGCCATATATCTTACTAAGTCCGCAAAGTCCTTTGCAGCCCCCTTGGGTCCACCACGGCCCGTGTAATTCTCAAACATCCAGATGACTTGCAGGCAGTCCTCACTCACATATAACTTAGGCGCGTTCATCAGCGGCATAAGTGGCAGTTCTTGATTCCAGTCCAATAGCTCGTTCACCACGCCCAACCCTTCATCCTCGTTCACACCGCTGGCCGGTATCAATTCCATCGGTGGTCCCAGCAGCTTGCCATCCGGCGCGCACTGCGCTTCTGAAAACTCGTCAATGATGCAGGTGCCCCCCTTTTCAGCAATGTGCTCGCTCGCCCCGGCCCGCGAGTCAATGTATCGCTCCGCGATTGCCTCCTGCACGCTGCCCAAGTCACCGTTTTGCTGGCGCGTTCGTTCCAGCAGCTTCTGGCCGTACGGGTCTTTCGTCTCCAATTTCACGCGCTCCCGTTCCAGAAACGTCTGCTTGTACTTCACAACGCCCATCCCCAGCCCGTTCTGTGCGGGGCCGGGATCGCCATCCCAGCCCAGGCGCTGATTCTCGTTCACTTCGCGTTCCGTTGGCACCGCCCATTCACCAAAGGTCTGCGCGTCTGGCCAGTCCCGGTAAATGTAGTGGTCCCCGGTCCCCGTCACCCGGACCCAGATCGTCGCCCAATTCCGCGCGCCTGCGGGGTCCGTGAAAAAGTAATTCGTGCCCACGGCGGGCAGGTGTTCCCGCTTCACGATGTTCCACGCCCCGAATTTCGGGAAAGCCCGCGCCACGCTGTCCCGGGCGAACCCGTAGGCCACCCGCTCCACGTACTCGCTCGCCTTGCCCTCACACAACGCCTTGATCTCGTCGTAATACGTCCGGTCCACCGAAGGGCCGAACTTGTTGAACAGCGAAAAGTAGTAAATCGCAAAAGCTTTGATGCCGGGAAACTGGCACTCGCGGATATAGGGCATGTGGCCCTTGGGCAATTCCGGCACGTTCTGGCGGGGCAGCAATTCCGCGACCCGGCTTTCCAGCGTCACGGCGCTGTTGCCCACCATTTCCTTGATCGCAGGCGTGATGCCCTTGACCGGCGTGAATGACCACAGCAGCTTGGCCTTGCGGAATTTCAAGCGACGCGAAAACATTTTCAGCCAGGCCAGCGGCATGGATTCATCCGCCACCGCACCGATGTTCGGCGGCACGAATGACTTCGAGGTCCGCAACTCCTCACCCGTCTTGGCGTACACGTCGGCGGGCGCGCCGAATTCCCAGCCCTCATAGTCGCCCGGCTCCTGGTTGTACGTCAGGAAGTGCATTTCACTCCCGTTGGGCAGCACCAACTTGCGGTCGGTAAATCCGCCCGCCTGGCTGTAGTTGATTTTGAAAATCTCGTCCCGCTTGCCGTTGAGCGTCCCAAACTGCGGTTTGAGGTAGTACCACACCAACGCCTGCACCGTTTTGATGGAAGCCGTCTCCGATTCGCTCAAGATGGCAATCGTTGACCGGGCGAACAATACCGCTGTCTGGCACGCCCGCCGCACCGCATAGACTGTCTTGGATGCGCGGTTGCCGCCGAAAATGCCCAGCACGTCCGCCACGGGCGGCTGGTAGCCGTTTGGAGCAGTCCAGCTTCCCAGCAGCAAGTTATCCGAGTCATGCCACGGCTCGAACTCCCAGCCAAACCACAACGGGTCGTTGTCAGCCAGTTGAATGCGGCGCTCCCGCCGTTGCAGGAGCGCCGACAATTCAGCCTGCCAGCCGCTCGGATTCGTGGCCATGAGCGCCC
>CAYTJG010000110.1:0-17038 GCA_964437865.1 uncultured Bifidobacteriaceae bacterium
ACGGTTCAATGGCCAAAGCCGGAAACGCGCAAACCCAACGCCATTCTCGTCAACGAGGAAACTCGTCCCTGGCTGGTCCAGTCGGGCGTGTACGTGCTGACGAAACGATTTACCTCCAAAGAGGAACGCCGCCGCCTGGTTGCTTGCGTATTTGACCCGCAAGGTATTGACGGTGAGTGGCTGGGGCTGGAGAAACACCTCAATTATTTCCATGATCACGGGCGTGGGCTGGAGAGGAATCTCGCGGCGGGACTTTTTGCTTTCTTGAACTCCACGGTGGTTGACCAATATTTCCGGCGTTTCAGCGGCCACACGCAAGTAAACGCCACCGACCTGCGCAAGTTGGATTATCCCGATCGCAAAACATTGCAGACGATGGGGGAGGAACTTCAGGAATTGGACCAACCGCAGGAACAGATCGACGAACTCGTGAGGTCATCCTTCACTACCCGGCCAAGAACTGGCTGCTGCTGATTGAAGCCGTCACGAGTGCCGGACCGGTGGATGGCAAGCGCCGGAAGGAACCCAAAGCGTTGTTCAAGGGATGTAAGGCAGGCTTGGTTTTTGTCACCGCATTTGAAACCCGCCGGACAATGCAGACGTTCCTCTCACAAATTGCCTGGGAATCTGAAGTGTGGATTGCGGAGGATCCCGACCACATGATTCATTTCAATGGCGAGCGGTTTCTGGGACCGTATTCCGACGTTTTGCCAGCCTGAAATGTTCCTCAGCGAATGCAGCAGCGACCGATCGGCCGTTGTTGCGCATTTTCCTGAGGTGACGGGGCTATCCTTTTAAGAAGGGGAGAGGGATCGGGGATTGTGTTCCGGTGCTTCTAAATTCAAGCGTGCGCACGTTTTTTCTTTATCGTCGCCGGTTTTGGGCTATTTGTCGGGAAAACATGCACCCATTGATAAGAGGAATTTTGGGGGGCGCCATCGTGGCCGGGAATCTTCTAACGGGGCGGGTGGCGGCGGATTTTTTGAAGGAAATTCCCGCAGTCACAACGCCCGTCCGCTGGACGCTGTCAACCGACGATACCGAGCTGAAATTATTGGTGTCGCACAACAAGATATACGTGGATGGCCTCAAGCATCCCACAGGCGATTGGAACTGGATCCCGGCGAGTTCCGAAGTGCCGCTGCCCGGCCGGAACAGCATTCAGGCGCCCGGCGCCCATCAGCAGGCCGGAAAGATCGACCAAACTCCCGACTGGACCTTTGCGGGCGCGACCGAGGATCACCAGGAGGGACACACCGTCACGTTGCGATTTATCAGCACCGCGCCGGCGATGGAGTTGGAATCCGTCTGGAACGCCCGGCCGGGACCGGGGCCGGTGGAGAACCGGGTGACCATTGCGAACCATACGGGCGGGAAGGTGGTTTACCGTCCCGAGATCGCGGCTGGCGGACTGGGGCTTCAGGCGGACCGGGCGGTCCACCTCTGGAGCTTTGAGAAAACGAGCGCGGGTCAGGGGCGCGTGGTGGATGAGTTGATCGGTCCCGGCACCCGCTGCGCGCGGGATAGCGAGTACGTGCCCTTGATCATGCTGGATGCTGGTTCCGTGCAGGGAGCCTATATCGGTTACGAGTGGGAACTGGGCCGGTTCCAAATTGCCGCCGGTTCGAACGCCCTGGAGCTGACGGTGGCCGTGCTCCCGTTTACCGAGCCGGTGCCCCAGGAAGCCAACGAGATATTCACGATTCCGAGCGTATATTACGGAACCTACAAAGGCGATCTGGACGACGGCAGCAATCGGTTCAAGAAATGGTTTTGGAACCACAAGATCACCCGCAGTCTGCACGACCAGGCGGACGAGCCCTGGACCGAGGTCTGCATGCAGCCGCTGGGAGGGAACGGCAGCACCAGTGTGACCGGCAGCACGCCGCAAAGCGCCTATGAGGCGCTGGCGGCGACCGGGGTGGAGTGTGTGAAATTTGATTTTTGGGATGGCACCGGCAACTGTTGGTACAGCAATCGCGATTGGACTTTCCACCGCGAGGTGTGGCCGAACGGTTTTGATTATGCCGCGCGGGCGCACCGGGCCGGTTTGAAGGCCGCTTTGTATATGGGAGGCACGTATAACGACTGCGATCTGACCACCACGGCCGGGAGGGATGCCGAGCTGGCGGCGGTTTTGGGTCGCTATGACCAGGGCTGGTTCGATATGTGGCGGACCGATCATTATACCGCCCCGGAAGAGCCCATTCCGCAGACCTACCAAGGGGTGGCCAATTTCTTGTATATCCTGGACCAGTTGATCAAAGACCGGCCGGGCTTTCGCTACGAGAACTGCTGCAATGGCGGAAAATACAAAGGGTTTGCCATCTGCCGGCGGATGACGTTTTGCACCATGAACGACCGGGACAACGAGGCCTGGCTGACGAGAACGACCTATTATGGCAATTCGTATGCGATCAATCCGGTGCAATTAAAATCCGACCTCGGCCCCGCCGATAGCGCTTACAACTTAAGGACCGATATGCTGGGCTCCATGCTCACTTGGGCGGCGGATAATCCCATTTATCGGCAGCATATCGCGCTGTACAAGGCCCGGCAGAGGCCGATTTTGAGAGGCGCGGACGTGTACCATATTCTGCCCATGGCAGATGGCACCAATTGGGATGGCCTGGAGTATTTTAATGCGGGAATCAACCGGGGATCGGTTTTTCTGTTCAAGCCTTCCACCAACGCCGCGGCTGGCGATTCCAAGCGCATTCGGCTCAAGGGGCTGGCCCGGAACGAGCGCTACAGGCTGACGTTTCAGGATCGAGCCGGTTTGAACTGCACTCAGAGCGGACGAGAACTCATCGACGCGGGCCTTATCGTCAAGGACATGACGGGGAACCAGGCTTCGGAAATCATCTGGATCAATTGATTCACGAGATCCCGGAAACCGGGCGCAACGTCAGCTTGGTGGGGTTCTCTGGAAATCTCGCATTTTACCGTTTATCGCGACGGGCTCGGGCAACTGTATCAGCCTCTTAGCCACAGCCACTGCAAACGGGTTTGGCGGGGAAGGGAGAATTCTTTCATGCGAAAGCATGTCAATTCTCTGACCGATCTGCTACCGTGTAAGCATGGACACAGAGGTGGCAGGTTTTTCACCGTCCCAGCAACTGGCCCTTTTGGATCTGTTGGTGCTGGCGGTGTATGCGGACGGACATTTGGCCACGGCCGAAGACGAACCAGTGAAGAAATTGCTAATCGGCATGGGCTTGGGCGAAGGTCCCGATCGCCAACGTGCCTTTGAGGCGGCGGTGACTCGCATGCGGCCATCGCTGCAACCGTTTTGGCGGGCCAAGACGCAGGCCATTTTGCTGGCGGATGCCTTTACCGAGCGGGAACAACAGAAGCAGGTCTTTGCGGCGGTGGAACAAATCATGGCGGCGGACAATCACGTCAGCTCCTGGGAAGGCATGTTGCTGATGGAGTTGCGCATGAAATTCAGATTGTGATCGGGAATTTGATGCAACTGTTTTAGACCGCGAAGATGGTTTGCCCTGGGGGCATCAGGCCAGGGCGAAGCACGAGGACGGGGCAAGGCGAATACTGAAGCACGTGCTGCACGGTATGGCGTCGCCGCAAACCCGATAACCAGCTACGGTGGCGCCGGCCCAGGATAATGAGCGCGGCGCCATGGGCGCGGGCCTCGCGGAGGATCACTTCGTGCGCGCGTCCTTCGAGAACCCAGATTGAAACCTGGGTCCTGGCGCCGTTCAGCCACAGGATTTCGACCAGTCGTTTCAGTTCCTGACGGGCACCGGCCATCATGGCCGGCAGCCGAGCTGAATTCCGCCCGGTTCTCTCTCGCGGGCCAGACCCGCGCGGAATGACATGCAGCACCTCCACGGCTGCGTCGTACTTTGCCGCCGCGGCCTTGGCGTAACGCAGCATTTCGAGCGTGCCGACCGAAAAATCCACCGGCACCAGCACCCGCTTGGAAAGCACCGGCGGCAGCTCCGGTTTGATTCCATTCACGGTTGGCGCAGCCTCGGGGGGGCTCATGCGGCGGTCGGTTTTTCCACCGCACCCGGCGCTTTCGGCTTCGGCCAGCGCGTTGAAGTCAGGTTCCGGCATACTCTCTCACCGCGACTGCGGACGAAGGTTGAGCACTCAGACGATAACATTTCATTCCCCAAAATGCCGTTTCCTGTGCGAGCCGGATAATCAAGAAACGGGTGGAAGCCATTAAGAATTTGTTAACGTCTCACAGCGATTGCAATTGGTTTGGCTGAAACGAGGTTTCTGCGTTTCCGCCGCGCCCAGATCGGCGCCCGGTTCACCGGCAGGCAGCACGCTGGTTTCAGGCCAAGGCCAGCCGATGAACAGAGTATCAACTTGCGAAAAAGCGGTTCCCTCTTGCCCGTGGGTTCCGGTTACCCCGCGGTGCTGATGAGTCCGGCCCGTAGATGAATTTTTTGTCATTCGCCCGTTTTTGCTGGTGTTTGGGTGGGCGCCATTCCATAAAACCCTACCAAAATAGTGGATTACGTGTTTCATCGTCTGAAGGGCGGTGGTTGGCTGCTCGGTTTTGCGTGGCTGGTGGGGTGCGCGCATTATGAGCCGCAGCCGCTGGTGCCGGCGCAATCGGCCGCGCAATTCGATGGCCGCCGCTTGGATGATGCCGGGCTGCAGGCATTTGCCACCGGCAACACCGGCGGGCAGACCAACTGGCCACCGGCGCGCTGGGACTTGAACACGCTCACCCTGGCCGCGTTTTATTTCCATCCAGATCTCGCGGTGGCCCGGGCCCAATGGCGTGTGGCCGAGGCGGGCTTGGTGGCGGCCGGGGCCAGGCCGAATCCTTCGGTGACGTTCTCACCGGCGTACGACAACCAGATTCCGAATAATCCCAGCCCTTGGATCATTCCGGTGACTTTCGACCTGCCCATCGAGACGGCTGGCAAGCGCGGCAAACGCCTGGCCGAGGCGGCAAAGGCGGCGGAATCGGCCCGGCTGGGTTTCGTGTCCGCCGCCTGGCAGATTCGCAACGGGGTGCGGGCCGGTTTGCTGTCCTATCATCTGACCGGCCGGCGCGTGCAGTTGCTGGCGCAGGAGTGGGCCATTCAAACGAACATCTTGCGCTTGCTGGAGGGGCGGTTGGATGCCGGCGCCGTGGCGCGACCGGAGCTGACGCTCGTGCAGATCGCCGTGCACAGGACCTCGGTGGAGTTGGGCGACGCGCGGTCCAAACAGGTGGAGGCGGGCGCGCAACTGGCACAAGCGCTGGGAGTGAGTTCGGCCGCCTTGGCGGGGGTGGACCTGGCCGATGATTTGCCGGCGGACGCGCCGGCGACATTGACGGTGGCGGACGCGCGCGGCGTGGCCTTGCGGGAACGGGCGGATATTCTCGCCGGGCTCGCGGATTACGCCACGGCGGAGGCGGAGTTGCGCCTGCAAGTGGCCAAGCAGTATCCCGATTTGCACCTGGGTCCGGGCTACGCCTGGAACAACGGCAATGCCAGCGACAATCAATGGAGTCTGGGCGTGACTTTGGAATTGCCGATCCTCGACCAGAACCAGGGACCGATTGCCCAGGCGGAAGCCCAGCGCAAACTGGCGGCGGCCAGGTTCCTGGCCTTGCAAGCCGGGGTTTGCGGGCAAATCGACCGCGCCCTGGCGGCGGTGCAAGCCGCGCGCAATCAATTGCAGGCGAGCGCTACGCTGATGGCGACCGAACGGCAGCAGGAGCAATCGGCGGCGGCCGCGTATCAGGCCGGCGCCGGCGATCCGCTCGACGTGCTGAATGCACGGCTGGAATCGGCCAACGCGGCGCTGACGGTCCTGGATGGCGAGGAACGGCTGCAATCGGCTCTCGGCGCGCTGGAAGATGCGTTGCAGCAGCCGGCCGATTCGCTGGCCACCGTCATCCAAAAAATGAGTTCCAAAATGTGAAACGCAACCTGGATCCCAGTTTCCTGCATGAACCGGCAGCGGAGCCGCTGAAGATGATCATCGGCTGCGCGTTTCCTGATGAAGCATGCAGCTGTTATCGCCTGGCCCCGAGCTGGGCCCACAAAGCATCCCTTTCCATGAATTCCCGAGGTATCATTCAATGTTCCACCGTCGACCTTCAAGCTCGGTTGTCCCTGGGCCAAACGGCCGGGGAGGAGAAATCAAGGCCCAGTCGGACCGGCGGGTGGCGGTTGCCGATGACTTTCATTTCGGTGGCGCTGGCCATGCTGGTGTCGGCCGGTTGCTCCCACGCCGACAAGGATGACCAGGCGCCGGTGGCGGCTGGCGACAAGGCCGAAGCCGCACCCAAGCCGGGAGTGAGGCTGGAGGCCGAGACGCAGGAGCGTCTGGGGCTGAAAATTGAAGCGCCGGTACCCGTGCACTGGCAACCGGATTTACGCGCCACCGGGCGCGTGGCCAACCCGCTCACGTTTCTGTCTGCCGTGGCCGACTACGAGGCGGCGCGGACCGCCGCCGGGGCGTCGCAGGCGGAATTGGCGCGCACGCAAAAGCTCGCGGCGCAGGAGAACACCTCGGCGCGGTCGCTGGAGGCCGCCCAGACCGCGGCGGTGCGCGACGCATTGGCGCTGCAGGCGGCGCGGGCGAAGTTCGCGTCCGATTGGGGAATGGACTTGGCGGGGCGGACCAATTTGACGGCGTTGGCCGACGAACTGCAAAGCGGCGCTCGCTCGCTCGTCAAACTGTTTCCGCCGGTAGGCGTGTTTCCGAACCCGCCGCCGGCGACCGCCGTGGTGAATGCCTGGGACGAGGACACCAACGGCACGCCGGCTGAATTTGCCGACGCGCTAAACATTGATCCCGCCACCCAAGTGCAGACCCTGCTTTATGTGGTGCAACGTAAGCTGCCGCCGGACCTGGCGGTGACGGCGCGCTTGCTGTTGCCGGGCGAGCCGGTCAACGGCCTGCAGGTGCCGGCGGCGGCGGTCTTGCGCTACCAGGGTTTGGGCTGGGTTTATGTGCAAACCGATACCAACCAATTTGTCCGCGTGGTCATACCGCTCGACCGGCCATGGGGGGCAGGGTGGTTTGTGGGCGACCACCTCGCGGCGACCAACCGCATCGTGGTCACCGGCGCGCAGTCCGTGCTCTCGGCGGAACTGAGCGGCGGCGGCTTCACCACCGGCGAACGCGATTGAACTTCCTGGCATGCTGAAACGTCTCATTGAACTTTCGTTGGGGTCGCGCGGAGTGGTCATTGTGCTGGCCATTGGCTTTATCGCCTATGGCTTGTTTGTAACGTCCCGGGCCAAGCTGGATGTGTTTCCGGAGTTCGTGCAACCGCAGGCCACGGTGCAGACGGAGGCGCCCGGCCTGGCGCCCGAGCAGGTCGAAACCCTGGTCACCCGGCCGGTTGAAAACGCGTTGAACGGCGCCGGCAACCTCGATTCCATCCGGTCGGAATCCATCCAGGGGCTTTCGGTGGTGACGGCCGTTTTCAAGGAAGGCACGGATATCCACATTGCGCGGCAGATGTTGTCGGAACGGTTGTCGCAGATGAGCGGGGAATTGCCGGCCGGGGTGGCGGCGCCGCAGATGGAACCGCTGACCTCCTCCACGATGGACCTGCTGAAGTTCGGCCTCACGTCGGACAAACTTTCGCCGATGGAACTGCGCACCTTTGCCGATTGGACGGTGCGGCCGCGGTTGCTCTCGGTGCCGGGGGTGGCGGCGGCCAAGGTGTTTGGCGGCGAAGTGCGGCAGTTGCAGATCCAGCTCCGGCCGGACCGCCTGTTGGCCCTGGGCATTTCGGTGCAGGAAGTATCGGCGGCGGCGAGCGCCGCCACAGGCGTGCGGGGCGCGGGCTTCATTGAGACACCGGCGCAGCGCCTGGTATTGCAGACCGAAGGCCAGTCGCTCACGCCCGAGCAGTTGGGTGACGTGCTGGTGACCCAGCGCGAGGGCCAAAGCATCCGGCTGAAGGATGTGGCCAAGGTGGTGGCGGGCGGCGAACTCAAGTTTGGGGATGCACTGATCAATGGTGAGCCCGGCGTGCTGGTAACCACGGCGAGCCAGTACGGCGCGAACACCATGGAGGTGACGCGGACGGTGGAAGCGGCGTTGAAGGAACTTGAGCCGGTTTTTGTGGCGGAAGGCATCACCTATACGCCCGCGTTGCACCGGCCGGCCACGTTCATCGAGATCGCCCTGCAAAACATAAAGAAATCGCTGCTGCTGGGCGCGGTGCTGGTGGCGGTGGTGCTAATCCTGTTCCTGCTGGATTTGCGCACGGCGGTGATCGCCTTTCTGGCCATTCCGCTCTCGCTGCTGGCGGCGGTGGTGGTGCTGGACCATTTGGGGGTGACGTTGAACACGATGACGCTGGGCGGGCTGGCGGCGGTATTGGGCGTGGTGGTGGATGATGCCATTATTACCGTCGAGAATATTCTGCGGCGGCTGCGGGAATTCGAGGCCGCAAAATCGGCGGCGGGCGCGGGACCGGTTGGCGGCGCGGCTGGCAATGTGTTTGAGGTGGTGCTCCAGGCCACGCTGGAAGTGCGGAATTCGGTGGTTTATGCCACCTTTGTGGTGGCGATGGTGTTTGTGCCGGTGCTCACGATGAGCGGCTTGCAGGGGCGTTTTTTCGCGCCGCTGGGCGTGGCGTTCATCCTGGCCAATCTGGCGTCGCTGGTGGTGGCGCTGACGGTGACGCCGGCCTTGTGCCTGACGTTGCTCTCCCGAAACCGGCCGCACGCGGAGCCGGTCTATCTGCGAAAACTGAAATTGCTGCACCGGCGGGTGCTGGCGCGCATCAGCAACCGGCCCAAGACGATCATCGCCGCCGCGCTGATCCTGTTTCTCGGTTCGCTCGGCACGTTCCGGTACCTGGGGGGGGAATTCATGCCCGACTTTCGCGAGGGGCATTTTGTGGTGGGGGTGACCATGGCGCCAGGTACGTCGCTGCCGGAGATGAGACGGCTGGGCGCCCGGATGACCGCGGAGTTGCGCAAGATTCCGGAGCTTCACACGGTCTCCGAGCAGATTGGCCGGGCCGAGGGCGGCGAGGACACATGGGGCACGCACCGTGGCGAGTTTCATATCGAGCTGTATCCCACCGCCAGCCGGAACGAGGAAAAGGTGCAGGCCGCGATCCGTGACACCTTGGCGAAATTCCCCGGGGTGCAGACCGAAGTGACCACGTTTCTGGGGGACCGGATTGGGGAGACGGTCTCGGGCGAGACCGCGCAGGTGGTGGTGAACATTTTTGGGGACGATCTCGAGGTGCTGGACGCCAAGGCGCAGGAAGTGGCGGGGGTGCTGAGCCAGGTGCCGGGGGCGGCGGACGTGCAGGTGGCGGCGCCGCCGGGAGCGCCGCGGGTGGTGATTCGCCTGCGGCCCGAGCGGCTGACCCAATTTGGCTTCCGTCCCGTGGAAGTGATGGAAGCGGTGCGCACGGCCTACCAGGGCGACGTGGTGGCGCAGACCTACGAAGGGGCCAAGGTGTTCGACGTGGCGTTGATCCTGGAGCCGTCCGCGCGGCAGGAGCCGGAGGCGATCGGCGACCTGCTGATCAGCAACTCGCAAGGCGCGCGCTTGGCGCTCAAACAATTGGCGGAGGTGTATCTGACCACCGGCCGCTACGCCATCCTGCACGATGGCGCGCGCCGGCGGCAGACGATCACCTGCAATCCGGCCGGGCGCGACGTGGCCACGTTTGTGGCGGCTGCGGAAAAGCAGGTTGACGCGCAGGTGAAATTTCCCGCGGGCGTGTATGCGGAATTCAGCGGGGCGGCGGAGGAACAGGAGCAGGCCCGGAACGAATTGCTCATGCATTCGCTGCTGGCGGCGGTGGGCATCATCCTGTTGCTGGCGGTGGTGTTTCATCGGGCCCGGCCGCTGCTGCTGGTGCTGGCCAACCTGCCGTTTGCGCTGGTCGGCGGCGTGCTGGCAATTTTCCTGGCGGGCTATTTGAGTGGCACCGCGGCTTCGCTTTCGCTGGGCACCATGGTTGGCTTTGTGACCTTGTTTGGCATCACCATGCGCAACTCGATCATGATGATCTCGCACTTCGAGCATTTGGTGAAGGTGGAAGGGCAGCCGTGGGGGCTGGAGACGGCGTTGCGGGGCGCCACGGAACGGCTGGTGCCGATCCTGATGACGGCGTTGGTGACCGCGCTGGGCTTGCTGCCGCTGGCGCTGGGCAGCGGTGAAGCGGGCCGCGAGATCGAGGGGCCAATGGCCATCGTGATCCTGGGCGGGCTGGTCACCTCGACCGCGCTGAACCTGCTCGTGCTGCCCACGCTGGCGCTGCGTTACGGGAAGCTGGATCACGGAGCGGCGGTGCCGGCGGCCGGGAGGCGCCGGCCCGGGTGAACAGCTTGTGAATAACTTCGCGTTGACAAAGCATTCAGCCAGGCCGAGCTAAGGGTTGTAACACCAATTCTGTTTGAAGTGATTAGCGGTGTTACTGTGAATAACGGCAGTTTTCCCCCTCTGCCATGCATACCCGGGCGATCCGCAAAAAAAGCGCCGCCAGCTTCGAAGAGATGAAGCCGGTATGCCAGGTCCTGATTCTGCATGAGGATTTTCCCGCCTATGCGCGCGCCGTGGAGTTGTGCCGCCAGTTGATGGAACGGCATGCGAGCGAAATGGATTTCAGCATCAAGTGTTGGAGCTTCATTGAATTGGCTGATCCGAACTGTGCGCGGCACGCGGCCAAGTCGGGCGGGAGTGCCGGGGTGATTTTACTATCGCTGAGCACGGCCTTGCCGCGGGAGGTGGAGCGGTGGTTGCGATCCCAGGCGGATTTCCGGTCCCGTCAGGAGGGGGTACTGGCGTTGCTGTTGGATCAGCGGGAGGCACCGGCGCCGGGGAGGAAGGAATCGGTGGATTGGTTGAGGGCACTGGCCGCGCAGCTCGGCTTGAAGTTCCAGTTGTTGGTGCCGGGTGAGACGGTGCATATCTTTCGACCGCCGCATCCGCCCATGAGCTCGCACCCGGCCCGGGTCAAGGCGTGACTACGCGCAGCGGTCCGCGGCCGTCCCGGCCGCTGAGACGTGACATTGGACAGAGTTTCACCTGACGGCAGTGCCACGCCTCGGAAGTCCGGCTTACCACACGCCGCTCCATTGGTCAGCGGCCGCGCCATGTGAACGCGTCAGCGCCCGGGACAGGCGCGGTTCGGTCCGCGGGCGCTGAAGGTCCCCAAATTTCATTGGTTGGACATTGCCGTTGGGCGGCAAGTGGGTAAAAATCCCTGTGCATGAAATTCAGGTTTGAAATCGTCTACCGTTGTGGATTGTTGCTGCTGCTGGGCACCACCTTCTGGTCGGTCTGGGCCAGTGCGGAGCCGGCGGGGTACACGAACTCAGCGCCGGCGGCCACGCCGCCGTTGCAAGGGCTGACCTTTTGGTTCGATCAGGTCGATTTTCTCCGGGAGCATTCCTGGCACGGCGAGCCGCTGTGGAAATACGCGGCCTCGCTGGCTTACATCCTGCTCGCCTTTGGCGTGGCCTGGCTGCTCGATTTCATCGTGGGCGTCTGGCTGCACCGCCTGGCGGCGCGGACGGCCACCGAGTACGACGACCTGCTGTTGCGGTTGTTGCGGGGCCCGGTGAAAGTGGTGGCGTTCGTGATCTTGCTGAACATCGGGCTGGGGGTGTTTGACTGGCCGGCGCGCGCGCAGTTGCTGCTGTCGCGCGGGTTGATCGTGGTGGTGGCCTGTTCAGTGACGTACCTGGCGGTGAACGTGGTGGAATTGCTGCTGCGGCTGTGGCGCGAGCGGATTGTCTCCGCCCAGGACCGGGTGTTTGCCGAGTTGCTGTTTCCGCTGCTGAGCAAGTTATCCAAGGTGGGCCTTATTTTGGGGGCGGTGGTGTTGACGGCGGAGAACCTTGATATTCACGTGACGAGCCTGCTGGCCGGCTTGTCGGTGGGCGGGTTGGCGCTGGGCCTGGCGGCGCAGGACACGGTGGCCAATCTCTTCGGTGCGGTGGCCATCTTTTTGGACAAGCCGTTTCATCTGGGGGATGTCATCCGGGTGGAGGGGGTGGAGGGCGCGGTGGAATCCATCGGGCTGCGCAGCACGCGCGTGCGCAATGCCGACGGTTATTTTGTGACGATCCCGAACAAGACCATGGGCAATGCCATCATCACCAACATCACCCGCCGGCCGACCATCCGCACGGAGTTGAACCTGGCGCTCAACTACGATACGCCCGTGGACAAGATCAAGCGCGCGACGGCCATTTTGGAGGAGATTTTCCGGAGCCATCCCAAGACGGGTGGCCTGCTCATCAGTTTCAACAAATTCGGGGATTCAGCGCTTAATATTTACGTGGCGCACGTCTGGAAAGGCATCGATGCGGACGAGCAACTGTTGCAGATGCAGCAATGGAACCTGCAGATCAAGCAGCGGTTCGAGGCGGAGAAGATCCAGTTTGCGTTCCCCACCCGGACCTTGCATGTGACGACGGATGGGCCGATCGCGGCGGGGAAATGATTGGTACGCGGGGAGCCTCCGGCTCAACCCTTCTTGTCCGCGGCGGCCTCGCTGGCGGCGGCCCGACGGGTGTAGGCGCCCCAGGCAATCCAGACGACGACGAACAAGGCGACCGCGCCGAACAGGTAAAGGGCCGTTAGCTTCAGATCCTCTTTGCGCAGGCCGGTTCCGATCAAGACCATCGGCACGGCCTCCGGCAACAGCCCGATGCCGGTGCCGAGGAAAAACTCACGCCGGCGAATGGGGGAGAGGCCGAGCACGACGGTGGCCACCATGCCCGGGAGTGGAATCTGGCGGAAGAGGATTACGGCGGGAACGGTGTTGTGCTTGAGTCTCGCGGCCAGTTTCTCCCAGGCAGGATGCTTGCGCAGGATTCCCTCCCGCAGCCCAAGCCGGCGTACGGCAAAGAAGACCACGCCGTAACCGATCAGGGTGCCGATGAAACTCCACAGCAGGCCCCCCCAAAAAGCAAACAGCGCCCCGCCCAGAGCATGAAACGCCAGCCGCGGGAGGCCGCACCCCACCAGCACCGCCACAGCGGCCGTAAATACCACGGGCGCCCACGGACCAAAATCATGAATGAACTGTTTAAACTGTTTAAGGCGCGGTTGGTTGTCCAGGATGAAGTGGCGGACCGGCGGCAGCGACATGAGCACTCCCAGCGCCAGGAATGCGCCCAGCAGCACCGCCGCCTGCTTGAGGGCACGACGGTTAAACCCGGCCGCGTCCTGGGGCTCTGCGTTGGCCTCCGCCAGCGCCTCGAGGCCAGCGGATTCATCCTCAGCCGACTGGTTGGTCATACGGCTGTCCATGGGGTTTGTGGTCCGCTTCAAGAGTCGTGATTACTTTAGGTTGAGGGCTGGTTGCAAGCAATGGCAATTTGTTCCTTCGCGGCGCGACCAAGGCGCCCCATGGGTGTGCTTTGGCAGGGGCAAAAAAACGGCCGCAGGCGAACGTTGGTCCGTACTGCGGCGTGAAAGCAGCCAAGCCAGGGCCGGCGCAAGCCGGACTATTTCCGGGGCGCGGCGACGGGCGTGGGGGCGGTTCGGGTGAAGCCGTCCTTTTTCAGCACGGCCTGATAATCGGGGTGTTTGTCACCGTAAGCCATCAGCCGTTCCACAAAGTTTTGCAGGACCACCGTGTTGGTGTTGGTTCGGGCCGAGAGCCGCTGCAATTCGTTGATGTCCTTGTTGGCCAGGCTTTCCTGCCGGTACAGGTACACGGTCAGCGTGCCGCTGACCACGATCAGGGCGACGAGAAGAATAAAAAGCTGGTTCTTCAGGGCCGAGATTTCGTCGTTGTTTTCAGGAGTCATAAGGGGAAAGTCATTTCGCGCCGGGCGGATTCGGCGGCCGCAAGCTTTGGAGAATCTGGTTGAGTTCCGCGCTCTTGGCGGTGGCGTTATAGACGGTGCTGTCGTTGATGAGCCCCTGGACGCGCATCAAGTTGTTTTGGAAGACCTGCACCTGCAACTGGACCTGCGGTTGGATTTGACGCAGTGTGTGCATGCGCCAGATGGTCAAAAGCGCGAACAGCACACCCAGGAATACCAACGCGGCCAGGACGAGATTCAGGAACGATGTGGTCGAGTCATTTTTCATACACGGTTTGGCCAATCTAGCCAATCAGGCCGGAAAGTCCACTCTGATTTTTGGCGCGAAGGGATTGATTTTTTTGGGGGCGCTGGCAGGATATCCGGAAATTTATTTTTCGCCGTGCCAAGAGAAGAGCACATCGAACTTTCTGGGACCGTAACACAAGTGCTGCCCGGCACAATGTTTCGGATAAAACTGCCAAATGGCCACGAAGTCCTGGCGCACATTTCGGGCAAGATGCGGAAGAACTTCATCCGCATCTCGGTCGGCGACCAGGTCCACGTGGAAATGTCGCAATATGATTTGAACAAGGCGCGGATTACGTATCGCGCGTGAGCCCGCAAACAGGATTGCAATTTCAGGTGACGGTCGTCAGGCTGGGACAAAATGAAAATTCATTTTTTCGGCGCCACGCGCACTACGACGGGTTCGATGTATCTGCTGGAGATCAACGGCCACCGGTTGCTGTTGGAATGCGGCTTGTTTCAAGGCCACCGCGAGGAGACCACGCGGCGCAACTGCAGTTTTCCGTTTGATCCGCGGCAGGTCGAGGCCGTGCTGCTGAGCCACGCGCATATCGACCATGCGGGCAACCTGCCCAACCTCGCCAAACGGGGCTATGAAGGGCCGATTCACTGCACCCAGGCCACGCAGGATTTGTGCACCATCATGCTGGTGGATTCCGCCCATATCCAGGAGCAGGACGCGCTGTTTGTCTCGAAATGGCGGGCCAAGAAGCACCAGCCGCCGGTGGAGCCCCTGTATCGGATCGTGGATGCCGAGCAGGCGGTGAAACAACTGGTGGGCCACGCGTATGAAAAGCCCTTTTCGCCGGTGCCGGGCGTGACGGTGACGTTTCGTGACGCCGGCCACATTCTCGGCTCGGCGCAGGTCATCCTGGACGTGGAGGAGCAGGGGCGCAAGTTTCGGTGGCTCTTCAGTGGCGATGTGGGGCGCGGGGGGGACGAGTTGCTGCGCGATCCGATGCCGGTGGAAAACGTGGACTATCTGCAAATCGAATCCACCTACGCCAACCGCGAGCACGCGGTGCGCATCGATGCCGATGCCGAGGTCGGCCGCTTGGTAAGCGAGGCCGCGGCGCGGCGCGGCAAGGTGATCATACCTTCGTTTTCGGTTGG
Organism: uncultured Bifidobacteriaceae bacterium; assembly: GCA_964437865.1. GTDB lineage: Bacteria > Verrucomicrobiota > Verrucomicrobiia > Limisphaerales > UBA11358 > UBA11358. Next base: position 15,153 of record CAYTJG010000110.1, read on the forward strand.
CCGCACGCAACAGATTGTCTATGTACTCCACGAATTGCACCGGGCGGGCAAGCTACCGCGGATTCCGATGTATGTGGACAGCCCGCTGAGTTCCAAAGCGAGCGGCGTTTATGAAAAAAACCGGCCAAGCCTGCGGCCGGATCTCCCGGCGGGATTTTCCTTTTTCATGGAGAACCTCACCTATATTACGGACGCGGAGGAATCCAAGAAGCTGAACGATCGCCACGAGCCCATGATCATCATCAGCGCTTCGGGCATGGCGGAAGCGGGCCGCATCCGGCATCACCTGAAGAACAACATTGGCGAGGAGAAAAACCTGATCCTGTTCATTGGTTATTGTGCCGAGGGCACGCTCGGCAACCTGATCACGGCCGGCAAGTCACCCGTCAACATCTTCGGCGAACCCCATGAAGTGCGGGCCAAGGTGGTCTCGCTCGATACCTATTCGGGCCACGCCGACCGGAACGAGCTGAAACATTATGTCCAACAGTTGACCGGCGGGCTGCGCGGGATCTTCTGCATCCATGGCGAAGAGACGCAGTGTCTGGCGCATGCGGAAACGCTGCGGGCTTTGAAACCGGCGGCGCAGGTGCACGTGCCCGAGTACCAGCAAATGGTGGAAATCTAAGTCGGGCGGCTTGGGCGTCTGCGGCCGGCCGAGTCCTATTTGGGCTCAGGTCCCTGCGTCACTTGGACCAAGCCGTCGGCGCGGAGCCATTTGGCGAAGGCCTGTTTGACGTCTTGGGCACCGAGGCCGGTATAGATTTTGCCGGCGCGCACGGGTTCATCCAGCGGCAGGCCCAGTTGCGAACGTGAAAGCCAGCCGCCGGCGATCTGGTCCACGCTGGATTCCGCCAGCGGAATATCGCGCAACAGCATGAGCTTGGCCTGATGCAATTCCTGGGCCGTCACCTTTTTGGTTTGCATGTCCTTGAGGTCGGCCAGGATCATGGCTTTGGCTTGGGCCACCTTGGGCGGATCGCAGGCGTAGCTGACCTCATAAACGCCGCGCGTGAGGCCGAGGTTGAAACTGGAGCTCACGAAGTAGACCAGCCCGTTCTTTTCGCGGAGATCGCGGTACAGGCGGGTGGCATAGAAGCCGCCGCCGAGCACGTGGTTGCCAAGTTGCAGCGCGTAATAGTCGGCGTTGGTGCGGGTGAGTCCCAGCGTTTCCCCCAAGGTGACCTTGTCCTGGACGCGGCTGGAATCCGGCACGTGGATGGGGTCGGCGACCGGGTTGGCGGGCGCCGGCGGGAACAGCGTGTTCGGCTGGGCGCCGGCCGCCTGCCAGGCGCCAAAGTATTTTTGGATGGCGGCCACGGCGTCAGCCACCGTCACTTTGCCCAGCACCACGATCGTCGTGAGATCCGGACGGTAGGTGGCCTGGTAGTACTGCCGCACGTCATCAATGGTGAGCGCCTGCATGGAATCCGGGGTGGTCTCGCGTTGGGCGGGGTCGCCTTTGGGGTAAAGGGCGAGGGAGAGCGTATGGCTGGCGATGTGATCGGGACTTTGGAGTTCGCCGGCGAAGCTGGCGGCCAATTGCGGCTGGATGGTCTTGAAATCCGCTTCCGGGAGTGCCGGCGAGAGTTCGTTATCGGCCAGCAATTCCACGCCGCGATCGAAATGCTCCGGCAGCACCTGGAGGGAGAATTCCGCGCCGGCGGATTCGTTGGCGCCGATATCGTCCAGCGCCTTTTGGAAAGCCAGGCGGTCGAGATGCTTGGTGCCATAGGAGAAAAGCTCATCCAGGCCGCGGTCCACGCCGTCCTTGCCCGCGGGCATTTCCACGGCGGCATTGTTTTTAACCTGTCCGATGAGGCTGATGGTGTCGCTGACGGCCAGCGGTTGCACAATCAGGCGCAGGCCGTTTGGCAGATTGGTGC
>CAYTJG010000111.1:0-16880 GCA_964437865.1 uncultured Bifidobacteriaceae bacterium
TGTTACTCACTAGAACCTGAATCTAGCGCGTCTGCCAATTCCGCCACGTGGGCTTGATGTTTATCAACGCAAACCGATCGGCGAGACTCCCGCCAGCCGGCTTCCCCCGCAGGGAGCGTTGGTGAAACGATCAACGTGACCGTCAAAATGCCTGAGGGAGGAGGGGAAAGCAAGCGGTTTCGAAAATACAAACGACGACGAGGAATCGGATTGGCTCACAACGAGTTCTTGCTTTAGGTCATCGCCTTGATGAAGGGACAGGGGTGGAATTTGTCTTTCAATTGCGGCGCTTTTAGCTAATTTGCCACCAGATTATTTTGTGAGAATTCACGGAGTTGGTGTCCAAACGCAAGATTTATGATTTTTCGCTGGCTCATGTCCAAAACCGTTCGCGAGGCAATGGCGGTGCACAAGCATTACCGGCGCCTGTTGGCGTCCCAGCGGGATATTTTGTCGCCCAGCGCGAGTGAACCGGTCCAGGCCAAGCTGAATGAATTGCTGGCGACGATTCGCGGCGGCAACAAGGGGCAGATCAACCTCAAGGCTGAGGAACTCCAGTTCGCGGCGGAGAAGTGGCTGAAACCCTATCCCAACGCGGCGTGGCGGGAAAATGTCGAAGTGCTGCTGGTGGCGCTCGCGGTGGCCATGGGCATTCGTACTTTCTTCCTGCAGCCGTTCAAGATTCCCACCGGCTCCATGCAGCCGACCCTGTTTGGCGTGACTTCCACGCCGGACTACACACCCGTGATCATGCTGCGGAACGAGGGCGCCGACCCGGCCACCGTCGGCAAAGCTGTTGCTCGCCAGGTCCAGGCGCAAAAGGAACTGGTGTTCCCCACGGGTTGGGATCGGGTCAAGGATTGGTTCGAGGGCTTTTCCTATTTGCACGTGATCGCGCCGGTCGATGGTCGCGTGACGTTTGACAAACCTGTTAAATTATTGATCTTCAATATCTACGAAGTCGTCCACATTGGCAGTGAACGGGAAATTCTGTGGTTTCCTCCGGATTACGGCGAGTACGATTTTGCGATCCGTGGTTACGTGTCGCCCGAGCGCCTGTATCATCAAGGTGACGAGGTGCTTAAAATGCGAATCCAAGCGGGGGACCATTTGTTTGTGGATCGGGTCACCTATAATTTTCGCAAACCGGAGCGGGGCGAAATTGCCGTTTTCGAGACCAAGGACATCGCCAATGACCGAATGGAGCAGGCCGGCGACCAATTCTACATCAAGCGGTTGGTGGCGCTGCCCGGGGACCACGTGCAGCTTGGCGACGACCGGCACCTGCGTATCAACGGTCAGCGGCTGGATGCTTCCACGCCACATTTTGAGAATGTCTACGGTTTTGACCCCAAGAAGGCACCCCATGAGAGCGAATTCTCCGGCCATTTAAACGATACGGTGGCCGAAAAGTTTGGTCTTACCATCAAGCCGTACATCCAACTGGCCCCGTTATTCCCGGACGAACAAGTGGTGTACACCAACGTGCTTTACCAAAACCCGCTCACCAGCGAAGGCCCGATTGAGTCTTACATGGTCATGGGCGACAACACTTGCAACAGTTTTGATTCGCGCGCCTGGGGTCCATTCCCGGCCCGGAATGTCATTGGCAAATCATTTTTCGTGTACTGGCCGCTCACGGCTCGATTCGGTTGGGGCAATCGTTGAACGGATCTTGTGTCGTCGACGGGGTGCTGGCAACGCGTCAGGGTGGACGCACCGTTCGCTGGCGGTCGGAGAGAACCAATCAGAGATGGCGCTGGCGGCATTGAAAGCAAACATGAACCAGACTGAGACTGTGTTGGTAACCGGAGCTTCCTCGGGGATTGGGCTGGAACTGGCGCGTTGCTTTGCCGCCGACCATTCCAACCTCATCCTGACGGCGCGAAACGTGCCGGCGCTGGAAACCCTCGCCGCGGAACTTCGAAATCTTCACCAGATTAACGTCGAGATCGTTGGCGCCGACTTGGCGCAGCCGGATTCACCGCAGTACGTTTTTGATCATTTGCAGGGCAGGGGAGTGGTGGTGGACGTGCTGGTGAACAACGCCGGGTTTGGATTGCACGGCAGTTTCAGCCAATTGCCCCTCGCGAACCAGATGGATATTCTGCGGGTGAACAATCTGGCGCTCGTGGCCTTGACCGGGCTTTTCCTGCCAGGAATGGTCCAACGGCAGCATGGCGGTGTCCTGAACGTCGGTTCCGTGGCCGGGTTTTTGCCCGGGCCAGGAATGGCTGTCTATTACGCAAGCAAGGCCTTCGTGCAATCGTTCAGCGAGGCAATCCACGAGGAACTGCGCGGCACCGGTGTGCGCGTGATGAATCTTTGCCCCGGGCCGACGGAATCAAATTTCTCCCGGGTGGCGCGCCGCTACCAAACCCGCGAACTGCAGGCCCGCAAGATGTCAGCGGCGGAAGTGGCCGTGGCCGGCCACCACGCCTTTCGGAAAGGCAGGTGCCTCTGCGTGCCGGGGGTCGCCAATCGGGTTCTGGCGCAACTACCCCGCTGGCTGCCCCGGGCTGTGATTCGCCGGGGCGTCAGCCGCTACAATAAGTTGAAATAGCCCCCGTTTCGCCTATGTACCTTTTGCAGACTGAATCAGAGAGACCATGAAAACAAATGCCTCGGCGGCACGGACCATGGCCCTCATGATAGCGGCGATCGGCGGCCTGCTTCTATTCAGTGCCGGTTGCGCCACCGACGGCGCCACCCAAACGAGCACCACGGCGAACAGCGTTCAGAGCAGCAGCGGCCCCACCGTCAGCGGTTATCTTGATGTCGGCGCTGGCAAATCATTCCATTGAATTGCCCGCTCAATTCGCTACGCCCGCCGACTACGCCCCGTACCCAAAAACCAGAATTGCCCGCGGCGGTATGGTGATCGCCGCCGAATAAGGCAAGCCGTGCAACGAACCGCCGGCCGCCTCCACGCCCCCATAGTTTCCCACCGCCAGTGGATTTACCCAGTTGTCATACACATCCGAGTTGAACAGTTCGCCCCAATGCCCACTGCGGGGAAAGCCAAGTTGATAGCCAAAGAATGGATGGTCGTTCAAACTGGCCACCACCACCACGTCCTGACCCACACCATCGAGCCAACGATGAAACGCCACCACGCGGTCGGCATTGCTGGCGTAGAAGGCGTCGATGTTCTGCCCGCGAAACGCAGGCTGGTTCCAGCGCAAGCGGATGAAATCCTGGGTGAACCGCAACTGGTCACCCATGGCCTTGTTGCCAGAATCCAAGGCCACCCATTCGAGCAAATTGCTCTGTACCGTTGGGTCGTCGGTCCATTGGCGATTCTCCAGAAATTCCTGCCCCATGAAAAGATGCGGGATGCCCGGCGCGGCCAGCAGCAAGCCGGTGGCCACTTTGGACCGGCTGCGGGCATAGAACGATTGGGCGTCAGCCCCATCTGCCAGCACGGGCATGCGCACATCGCAGCCGACCTTGACGACGTCATGGTTTTCCACACAGGGAACCGCGTTCCACGCCCAAGGCAGGGCAGGGGGATAGAGACTGTCCCGAATGGCATCCATGTTTACAAAGCTCGACTGCCCGAACGAAGAGGATTGAATGGCACCGCGAATGGCCAGACGCAACGCATCGTGCTGCACGGTGTCGAACCCTGCGCCGCCCTGATTGGATGGTTGAACGATGGATGAGACAGGTGCTGAATATTCACCGGGCCAGTACTCGGCATTCTGCAAGAGCCGATTCTTGAGGGCACGCAGCGTATCGGTCAGGTTTTGGCAGAAGAGCCAGCCATTGGCATTGTCCGCGCCCAACAGAAGGCTGATTTCATCGTAGCGGAAGGCATCCGCATGAAATTCATTGACGAAAAACGAGGCATTATCAATGAGGAATTGGCGGACCGGCGCCTGCCAGAGGGCAAAAGCCAGACCGCCCACCACGCCCACGTTGGTAAAATAGAGGCTGTTGTTATTGTCGGCGGGGTTGGCTTGGCGGTCCCAGAAATACAGGCATTCATCGTCGCCCATGAAGCCGCCCGCATGGTTGTAAACCACGTCAAACGCCACTGCGATGCCGTAAACATGGCAAAGATCCACCATGGCCTTGAGTTGATTTGGTCCGCCAGTAATCTGCGCCACCGTCAGGGGCGCGAAGCCCTTGCCGGCCAACAATCCGTTAATGGTCTTCAAATACCCCGCCAGCGCTGCCGAATCATATACGGTGTACACCGAATCCGGCGAAAAAAGGTCCGCGCCATCATACCCCAAATCATGTATCTCCTTGCATTCCGTGACGGGCAGGGGTTGCAGCAGGTTGATACCCAACGCCACCAGATATGGGATCTTTGTTATCACATCCAAAAACGTGCCGTTGTTGGGGTAAGTTGCCGGCGCAAAGACCCCGATGTGAAGCTGGTAGATGATCAGATCTGAGAAATCCGGCGTCACAAATCCCTGGTCATGCCAAGGGTAAGACGTGGCCGAGCGCACAATACAATTGACGCCCACGGGAAAGGTGGAACTGGCCGTCAGTTCGCGCGCATACGGATCGCGTTTATAGCCGCTGCTTCCGCCCGGTTCACCACCAACGTAGAACTTGTACAGGTCGCCATCCCCCACGCCCGCCAGGAAACCCGCCCAGTAACCGTTGGCGTCCTTGGTCAGCAGCCAATCCGAGCCGGGTGCCGGGTTGGAAGCCGAAACCCAGTTTGACAAGCCACTGCTGAAGGTTCCGGCCAAATAGACGGCTTGCGCCGTGGGCGCCCAAACCCTGAACGTGGCTCCGCCGGCGCCCAAGTTGGCGCCCAAAGGGGTGCGGGCGGTAATATTTGTTTGCGGCAAACTCATGGGCAACTCCTTTCCTGATGTTATCCTGCTCTAAGCGATGAGAGTTTATATATTCTTATGTACAATGCAAGTACAAATTATGCCAAGGAAGGGCGTCGCGGTGGTGCCAAGCCGCCCTGTACCGTGCCGGCCGTAACCCGGTCGCCCGCAGCAAAATTCCACACAAATCAGGTTGCGTTCAACGCGCCAAAGGCGGATAGTCGCAAGTCGATAGTGTTGTAAAATGTTGACGTTTATGAACCTTTTTCTCGACCATCCGGGTCTTCAAGAATTTGCGCTGTACGCCGGCTTGTGGGCCTTGGTTTGCGTGGGCGTCTGCCTGCCGCTGATCACGTTGAAGCTTTATTGGAACACCATTGTGCGGTTATTCCCGCGGGAATCCGCTTACCACGAATTCGACCGGTCGTTGTATGCCCGACCGGAGGGCAATCCAGCCGCACAAGCACGGCAGGCGGATGGGCCAAGCGGCGCTCAGCAAGCCGGGGGCGCGCCCAGTTCGAGCCCATGACCTACCGGCTCGCCAAGCTTGACGATTGCCGGCTGCTGGCCGGGCTGAATCAACAGTTGCTCCAAGATGAGCGGCACCGTAACCGGTTCATGACCGTGCCGCAACTCGAGGAGCGTATGCGCGGCTTTTTGGCCGGCGATTATCGCGGCGTGATTTTTGAGCACGAAGGCGAGGTTGTCGCGTACGCGTTGTACCGGGACCATCCAGACGAGATTTATTTGCGGCAGCTTTTTGTCCTGCGTGACCGGCGGCGACGCGGTTTTGGGCGCCAGGCGGTGGGCCTTTTGCGGTCGGATATTTGGCCCCGGAACAAGCGCCTCACGGTGGATGTGCTCGTGCATAACGCCGCCGCCATTGCCTTCTGGCGGTCGGTGGGTTATCAGGATTATTTGCTCGGCCTCGAGATCCCGCCGGCGGCCTCAGTGTGACAATCGCTTTGGGATGGTCTACGCGATCAAAACGAAAATTGGCGAACGGCACGCGCCCACGTTTGCGTTTAGGGCGCAAAAGACGATGTATGGAGGTAAGAAAATTGCCGCTGGGGATACCATCTTCATCTTCGCGAGCGAAAACGAAGGCGGTCCTGGCCTCATCGCCTGCGGCATCGTTACCTCAGCCGAACCGACCCGCAGGCAACCCGGGATCGCCCGGCAAACGCCCCGCGTGAGTATCACCGTCAAACGGACCGCGATGGCCCGGCAAAGCTTGGGACGACGCGAACTCAAACCGTTCTCTGACTGGGAGGACAGCCGAGCTGAGACCGAGCTCAATTTCAAATTCTACCGGCAGGCAACGAACAAGATCGTAGGCCTGTCGGACGGCGCAGCGAGATTCCTTCGGAAGTTCTTCTGAGGCAGGCTAGACCATCGGTTTTAAAAAGAAGGCCCGGCAGACAATATAGATATACAATGTTTGTTATATTTACTATAGCTGGGTGGTTTTGAACCCATTTTTTGAGCTCAACCATCCTTTCTTGATGAATTTTCAAAACCATCACAAAGGTTGACCGCCGCAGGCACAGCCGGCACAGTGCGGGTATGAACGAAACGCTGCTCACTCGGTTCCTTCGCTACGTCCAAGTCGACACCCAATCGGACGAGACGAGCTCCACGTATCCCAGCACCCCAGGTCAGTGGGTACTCCTGAGAATGCTCAAGCAGGAGTTGGAGGCCATGGGCGCCGCCGACATTCAACTGACCCGCCACGGCCACCTCATGGCCAGCATCCCGGCCACGACCCACAAACCGGCCGGTCCCACCGTCGCCTTTCTCGCCCACGTGGACACGGCACCGGATTGTTCCGGCAAAGGAGTAAAGCCGGTCGTTCATCGCCATTACGACGGGCGCATCCTCAAATTCCCGGATAATCCCCGTCTGGCACTGGAACCTGCAACCTCGCCGGAATTGCTGACCGCCAAAGGCAAGGACATTGTCACGGCTGGCGGCACGACGTTGCTGGGGGCCGATGACAAGGCCGGTATGGCCATCGTGATGACCCTGGCTGAGAGATTGTTGCGGGACCGGAATCTGAAACATGGCTTGATCCGGGTCTGTTTCACGCCGGACGAGGAGATTGGCCGGGGCGTCGATAAGCTGGATCTCGCCATGTTGGGCGCCCAGGCCGGGTACACGTTGGACGGAGGGGCACTGGGAGAGATTTCTTGGGAGACTTTCTCGGCCGACGCGGCGGAGGTTACCATCCAAGGCATCTCCACCCATCCGGCGGAAGCCAAGGCTAAAGGCATGGTCAACGCCGCTTTCCTGGCCGGCAAACTGCTGGCCGCGCTGCCCAGGGAGAAATGCGCGCCCGAGTCCACCGAAAACCGCCAGGGATTCATCCATCCCATGCGCGTGGATGCCCGGGTGGAAAAAGCGGTCCTTAAGTTCATCCTGCGCGACTTTGAATTGGCCGGGCTGGCGGAGAAGCGCCGCATCCTCAAAGGTCTCTGCCAAGGTTTGCAGGCCGCCGAACCTCGCGCCGTCATTCAGTGCCGGGTTCGCAAACAATACCGCAACATGGCCTATTGGTTACGCGAAGACATGCGGCCGGTGCTGTTGGCCCGGAAGGCATTTGCGTCCATTGGCTTGACACCGTATGACCTGCCGACCCGCGGTGGAACTGATGGCTCGCGTCTGACGGAAAGAGGTCTGCCCACCCCCAACTTGTTCTGCGGCGGACATAACGCCCATGGCCTGCTCGAATGGGTGGCCGTCCAGGACATGGAACTGGCCGTTACCGCCTGTGCCAAACTGGCGGAGCTTTGGACTCACGAACGCTATTCCCGCCCCCGGACCAAGTCCGCCGTGAAAGGGTGAGCGCCCATGCCTACCCGCGCGCGACATTCCCAGTGGCATGGAGGTAAACTTCAGGCACTCCCCTGCCCGGCCGCCATTTCCTTGCCCAGAGCCAGCCAGGCCTTGGCGGCTGCCGATTGGTAGCCGTCGCGACGCCAGATGAGCGCCATGTGCCAGAAAATGCCCGGCTGAACCACCGGAATGCGTCGGATTCGCGGCTGCGGCCGATGTTCGGCGATCATCCGCGGTACAAACGCGATGCCCATGTTGGCCGCCACCAGTTCCATTACAAAATCCACCTGACCGGATTCGGCCACCACCCGCGGCTCAAAGCCATTTTCCCGGCAGGCGCCGGTGATGATGGCGTTGAGGGCGAAGCCGGCGCCGTAGAGAATAAACGGTTCCCGGGCCAGCGACTTGAATGCAAGTTGCTGACGGTCCGCTAACGGATGCCCGGCGGGGAGCAATACATCGATCGGTTCCCGGCGGACTTCCTGCCAGGCGAAGGGCTTGGCCACCGGCAGCAGGACGGCCGCCAGATCCAGCTCGCCGGCTAGGAGTGACTGTTCCAGATGACTGCTGCCGCGCTCCACCAATTGTATGTCCACCTTGGGAAAACGCCGGCGGAACACGGCGAACCAGCGCGCGAACAGGATGCTGCTGCCTATCAGTGGCAGCCCCAGACGCAAGACGTCCTTTCGCAGGCCCCGCATGTCGGCCAATTCGGCCTGCAGGTCATCGCCCTGGGCCAGGATGGCCTCCGCCTTGCGGAAGACCAACCGGCCGGGGGCGGTCAGCCGGCTTTGACGGCCCACGCGGTCCAGCAATTGCAAGCCCAACTCGTCCTCAAGTTGCTTCACCGCCTTGCTCACGGTGGGTTGGGTCAGGTGCAGGCGGCGTGCCGCGCGGGCAAAACCATTCTCCCGCACCACCTCCACAAAGGCTTTCAAGGCGCGCAATTCCATATCTATTCCAAATTAGAATCAAACTGATTCATTTATTTCATTTTTAGAATAGACCGATCCGTTCTAAGTTTTCAACATGTTTTACATTCTAAAACAACATCTTGGCTGGCGGCGGCAATCGGTCGCGTGGCGTCGTCAACTCCGCTCGCAGTGTCTGATCCAAGTTGCGCTCATCCTGCTCGTTTGGCAGGCGGGTGAATGGCTGGTGCACCGGCTGGGCCTGCCGATCCCCGGGGCGGTGCTGGGCCTGCTCCTGTTGCTCGGGCTGCTGTGGCACGGCGGGTGCAGTGTGGCGGCCCTGCGCAAGGGCTCGCACTGGTTTATCGCCCAAATGCTCCTCTTTCTGCTGCCCACTGTCGCGTCTTTGCTGGACCACCGGGAATTCTTCGGCTGGCTCGGGTTTAAACTGCTGGCGGCGGTGTGCTTGGGCACATTAACCGTGATGGTGGTCACCGCCTTGTTCATGGATATCTGCCACCATTGGCTGGTGGGGGAAGCTGTGCCGGCGAAGGTCGCCGACCGGAACTAGCGAGGCCGATATGTTCAACTCACATACTCTTTGGCCACTGCTGGTCTGGACGGGCCTGACGGTGGCGCTTTATTGGTTTAGCCAGTCGCTGCATCGGCAGCGGCAGGTTTGGTGGCTGGCGCCCGCCATCACCGCACCAGTATTGCTGGTGGCCGTGGTGCTGGCGCTTCACGTCTCCTATCGTCAGTATTTTGGCGGCGCCGGTTGGCTGGTTACGCTTTTTGCCCCGGCGACGGTGGCGTTTGCCGTGCCCATTTACGAACAGCGGCGGCTGATCCGCCGCCACTGGTTCCTGTTGGTCATCGGCGCGGTGGCCGGCAGCATCACCGCCGTCCTGTCGTCCTGGGCGCTGGCGCGCGGGTTCGGGTTGGATGAAAGCCTGCGGCTCAGTTTGCTCCCCCGCTCCATCAGCACCCCTTTCGCGCTGCCAGTCTCGGGCAAGATTGGCGGCACGCCGTCGCTCACCGCGGTGTTTGTGTTGGTCACCGGCATCTTTGGCGCAGCCATCGGGGAAAGTCTGCTGGCTTACTTGCCGTTGCGCTCGGTGGTGGCCCGGGGCGCGCTGTTCGGCATGGGAGCTCATGCGTTCGGCACCGCCAAAGCACATCAAATCAGCGAAGAAATCGGTGCCGTGGCGGGGTTGGTGATGATATTCGTGGGACTGCTGAATGTGGCGGCGGCGCCCTTGCTGGGCTGGCTGGCGCGAACCGCCGCGTAGGCGCAATCCAAAACGGTCATTCCAGCATTGAGTCGTACACCTTGACGTATTCCTCGACCGTCTTGGCCCACGAGAAGTCGGCTTTCATGGCGTTGCGGCGGAAGGCGCGCAGCAGTTCCGGTTGGGCATAGATGGCCAGTGCTTTGCGAATGGCCTTGGCCAGCGCGCGCGAGGTGTATTCGTAAAACTTCAGCCCGTCGGCCCGCTCGGCATCCTGCGTGTAGTCAATCACACTGTCGTCCAGCCCACCGGTGGCGCGTACCACGGGGATGGTACCATACCGCAGGCTGTACATTTGGTTGAGACCACACGGCTCGAATCGCGACGGCATCAGGAAGAAATCGCACCCAGCCTCGATCCGGTGCGCGAGCGTTTCGTTATAACCGAATTGGGCCGAGACCTTGCGCGGAAAGCGGGCGGCCAAATTGCGGTAGCCGCGCTCAAACTCCGGCGAACCGCTGCCGAGCTGCACAAATTGTATATTGGTGTTGAGCATCTCCTCCAAAGCGCCCAACTGAATGTCCACGCCCTTCTGGTCGGCCAGACGCGAGATCGTGCCGAACAGCGGAATGCCATCGTCTACCGGCAGGCCAAGCTGGCGCTGAAGCTCTCGCTTGTTGAAGGTTTTGCCCGTCATCCGCGTGGCGGTATAGGGCCGCAGCAAATGCGGGTTCTTGGTGGTGTTCCACTCGTCGTAGTCCACGCCATTCAGGATGCCGATCAGCTTGGCGCCATACTTGCGCAGCACGCCATCCAAGCCGCAGCCCAATTCCTCGGTGGTGATCTCGCGAGCGTAACGTGGGCTGACGGTGGTGACGCGGTCGGCAAAAATGATGCCGCCCTTCAGGCAGTTCAATAGCCCGTAAAACTCGGCGCCCACGCCATCCGGCGCAAAATAATCCGCTGGCAGATTGGCCAGCGCAAAGGCGTCAGCCGGAAAGATGCCTTGGTAAGCCAGATTGTGGATGGTCAGGCAGGTCCGCGGAGTGTCCTTCCAGCCCTCGGTGCGCTGGTGCAGAACCATGGCCGGGACCAACCCCACCTGCCAGTCATGAACATGCACCACCTCAGCCCGCCACGGCAGATAACGCGCCAGGTGCGTGACGCACTTGGAAAAAAACAGGAAGCGCTCGGCGTTATCGGCATAACTGAGGTTGTCTTCCAAATACAGCCCGGCACGGTTGAAATAGCCGTCCTGTTCCACAAAGTAGATCCTGGCCTCGCCGGGCCGAACCAACTCCCACAGACCGCCCTGGACGTGCCGCCGGCCCAGCGGCAGATCAAACTGCCAATCCACGCGGCGGAGGGCGGGAAACTTCTCCCGGATGCCCCGGTACAACGGGGTGACCAGTACGGCTTCGTGGCCGGCCTTGACCAGCGCGCGCCCCAGCGCGCCGACCATGTCCGCCAGCCCGCCCGTCTTGGAAAACGGATAAACTTCGCTGCTGGCGAGGAGGATTCTCATGGCGTTACGACCGACGTCGGGTGGTGGTGGACGTGCCGCGAAATTGATCCGGGGCCAATCCCCAGTCGCAAAAAATGGGAACGGGCGATCATGCGGTAATCCGATCGGTTTTCAGGTACGGCTGCAACGCCTTGGGAATGAGAATGCTGCCGTCGGCTTGCTGATGTGTTTCCACCAAGGCCACGAACAGCCGGGCCAAGGCGGTGCCGCTGCCGTTCAGAATGTGCGGAAACCGGTTTTCGCCGGTCTCGGCCTTGAACCGTAAATTCATCCGGCGTGCCTGAAAATCCTCACAATTCGAGCAACTCGACACTTCCAGGTAACTCCCCTGCCCCGGCGCCCAGACTTCGATATCAAAGGTCTTGGCGCTGCCAAAGCCCATGTCGCCTGTGCAGAGCAGGATGACGCGATAATGCAGTTCGAGCACTTGCAGGACCTTCTCGGCGTTGGCCACCATTTTTTCCAACTCGTCGTAACCGGTTTCGGGTTTTACGATCTTGATCAGCTCCACTTTGTCGAATTGGTGGACGCGGATCATGCCGCGCGTGCCCACGCCGGCCGCGCCGGCTTCCCCGCGAAAACAGGGCGTGTAAGCGCAGTAACGGATCGGCAACTGCTTTTCCGCCAGAATTTCCTCGCGATGAATGTTGGCCACGGGCGTTTCCGCGGTGGGCACCAGGTACAGTTTGCCCAATTCCTCGGCCCGGCCGCCCTCGGCCACGCCGTAGTACTGGTCCTTGAACTTGGGGAATTGCCCGACGCCGACCATGCAATGTTCCCCCACCATGAAGGGCGGCGAAACCTCGGTGTAATTGTGCTGCGTGACGTGGAGATCCAGCAGCAACTGGATCAGCGCGCGTTCCAGCCGGGCGCCCCAGTTGGTGTACAAGAGAAAGCCGCTGCCGGACAGTTTGGCGGCCCGCGCAAAATCCACCAGCTTGAGCGATTCACACAACTCCACGTGCGTCTTGGGTTTGAACGCGTAGTTCGTTTTCTCACCGACAATGCGGACCACCGGATTATCTTCCGCAGTCTTGCCAATAGCCACGGACTCATGCGGCAGGTTGGGCAATTGCAGCATCAAAATGTCACGCGCCGCCTCGGCTTCGGCCGCCTGCTTGTCGAGCACGGCAATCTGTTCGCCGAGATTCCGGGTTTCCGCTTTTTTGGCTTCCGCCTCGGCCAGTTTTTTCTGACCCATCAGGGCGCCGATTTCCTTGCTCGTACGATTGCGCCGGGACTTGAGGGTTTCCACCTCGGCGAGGGATTTGCGCCGCTGTTCGTCCAACTTGAGAATTTCGTCAATTTTGGCTTCGTCCCCGGCCCCCCGCGTGGCGAGGCGCGACCGGACAAAGTCGGTTTTTTCGCGGATTAATTTAATGTCGAGCACTCTGAAATTTAAGAAATGCTTCAGGTTCCCGCAAGGCCGAAGGGCGAGGAGGATCGGTGGCAACAAGACAGAGATCGGGCGCGGCGGTCTTGCTGGAAGATTCCTCGCTGAAGCGAATGCCTCCGGTTTTGACAGGAATTATGGTCCGATCTTTGGCGTTCGGCAGTGGCAACTACTTGAAATTCCCGGGAATTCATGCTCTGTTTTAGCCGATGAAACTGGTGGACCGACTCAACACGCTCTGGCAAGTGCCGCCGCTGACACCACGTCGCATGGTGCTGGCCATGGGCATCGCCGTGGCGGCTGACGGCATGCAACTCCTGCTGGGGGTGATCGGCTGGGAAGGCCCGGACCAGATCATTGACCTAGTGGCGATGATCCTGGTAAGCCGGGTCATCGGCTTCCATGTGCTACTGCTGCCTACTTTCGTCGTGGAATTGGTGCCTCTGTTGGATGATTTGCCGACCTGGACGGCCTGTACCGCGACGGTCATCGCCTTGCGCAAAAGGGAACAAAATCGTTCTGTTTCCCCGAATCCGCCGCCAGACAAACCGGTCATTGATGTCTGATGGGACTTGAAGGTTGCCAGCAACCCCGCCCCCGCCGTCAGCCCCACTGACAACCCCATGACGCGTCGACGACCGGCACGGGCGCACTTAAATCTGGTTGAAAATCTCCGTCGGGCACGGCACATTACGCTCGCTATGCAATCTGAATTTACCGGTCCCGTTTATGTCGTGCGCGACAATATTGACACCGACCAGATCATTTCGGCGCAGTATTTGAACCTCGTGCCGACCATTGCGGAAGAATATGAGAAGCTGGGCAGTTACGCGCTGGCCGGCTTGCCCGAATCCCTGTACCAGACGCGCTACGTCAAGGAAGGCCAGTTGGACAGTGAATTCCCGATTGTCGTGGCCGGCCGGAATTTTGGCTGTGGCAGTTCGCGGGAGCACGCGCCCATTGCGCTGGGTTCGGCCAACTGCCAACTGGTGCTGGCGGAAAGCTTCGCCCGCATTTTCTTCCGCAACTGTGTGGCCACCGGCGAATTGTATCCCTGTGAAATCAAGGACCGCCTGTGTGACGTGCTGAAGACCGGCGACGTGGTCACGGTGAATCTCGACCAATGCTCCGTGACCGTACCGGCCACGGGCAAGGTGTATTCCTTCAAGCCGCTGGGTGATGTCCGCCCGGTGGTGGACGCGGGCGGCATCTTTAATTTCGCCCGCCAGAGCGGGATGATTGCCAAGTAATCAGGCTTACCAGATTTCCGCGCGCAGTTCCGGCGCACGCCAAACGGGCGCCCCCGGCTTGATGCCAAAGGCATCGTAGAATTCCTGCACATTCAGCAGCGGGCCGTAGGAGCGGAACTGTCCCGGCGAGTGCGGATCCACCGTCACCAGCCGTTTGGCCTCGTCATCCCGCACGTTGGTGCGCCAGATTTGCGCAAACGAAATGAAGAACCGCTGTTCAGGCGTGAAGCCATCGATGTTCTTACGCTTGGCGGGATGCTTTGCTAGATCGTGTTCCAAGGCTTCGTACGCGATGTGCACCCCGCCGAGATCGGCCAGGTTCTCGCCCAACGTCAGCTTGCCATTGACATGCACCCCGGGCAGCACTTCGAAACCGTTGTACTCGTCCACCACCAGCTGTGCGCGGGTATCAAATGCCTTGGCGTCGTCCGGCGTCCACCAATCATTCAGGTTGCCGTCCGCGTCAAACTTCCGGCCCTCGTCGTCGTAGCCGTGGGTCATTTCGTGGCCAATGACCACCCCGATCGCCCCGTAGTTCACCGCGTCATCCATCGCCAGGTCAAAGAACGGCGGCTGTAAGATCCCGGCCGGAAAGACGATTTCGTTCTTCTCGGGGCTGAAATAGGCGTTTACGGTTTCCGGCGTCATGCCCCATTCTGTGCGGTCCACCGGTTTGCCAATGCGCGCAATGTAGCGACGCGACTCAAACGCGGCCGCCCGCCGAACATTGCCCAGCAGGTCGTCGCGCCGGATTTCAATGGCTGAATAGTCGCGGAACTTCGTCGGATAACCGATTTTCTGCGTAAACTTGTCGAATTTGACGAGCGCCTTGGCGCGCGTCGTTTCGGTCATCCAAGGCTCCCGGGCCAGCCGGCTGCGGAAGACGGACTTGAGGTTCTCCACCAATTCGTTCATCCGTTTTTTGGCTGCCGGCGGAAAATATTGTTCCACGTAAAGCTGCCCGAGCGCTTCGCCGATGGAGCCATCCAGGATATGCGCGCCGCGCTTCCAGCGCGGTTCCTGTTGCGGCTGGCCGCTCAGCACCTTGCCGTAGAAGTTGAAATTCTCCTGCTCGAAAGCGTCGGATAACAGCGAGGCACTGCTGGTCAACAAGTGCCAGCGCAGATAGGTCTTCCAATCCGACAAGGGACGTTTCTGCACCAAATCGTTCAGGGCCGCAAAAAACTCGGGCTGGCCGACAATCTCGTAGCTGGGAGTGGCGATATTGCGTTCGGCAAAATACACATCCCAAGCCAAGGCCGGCGTCTTGGCGGCAAATTCACCGCCCACAAACTTGTTGTAGTTCTTCTCCGGGTCGCGCAATTCCACGCGGCTGCGGCTGACTTTGGCGAGTTCAGTTTCCACCGCCACCACCGTGTCGGCCTGAGCTTCCGCATCCGTGGCGGATTCCCCCAGCAAGGTGAACATCTTGGCCACATGCTCGTGATACTTCTTCAGTTTCTCCGCAAAGGTATCCTTCAGATAATAGTCCCGATCGGGCAGCGCCAAACCGCCCTGGTCCAAACCCACTGCGTAGATTGAGCTGTTTTTCGCGTCCGGCCCAAATCCAATATCGAACAGACCGCCAATACCGCGCTGATGAAAATCTGCCAGGAGTGCAAACAGATCCTTCGACGACTGGATGGCGTCGATTTTCTTCAGATCCTCCGCAATGGGCGCGGAGCCCAGCTTTTCAATCTGGTTGGTATCCATGACCGACGCAAAAAAATCGCCGACTTCGCGCCGCGGCGAATGTGGCGGCAGGTTCGCGGAATGTTGCTCGGTGTCATCCAAGATACCGTGGATGAGATACCAGTTGCGTTCGGCCAGTTCGGAGAACGATGCCCAACGGGCCTTGTCCGCCGGCACGGGGTTGTCTTTCAGCCACTGGCCGTCCGCGTAATGGAAGAAATCGTCGCCTGGATTCACCGATGGATCCATGTATTTGATGGAGAACGCCGGAATGGGCGGTGGCTGCTGGGTATCCGGAGAATCCCCGGCTGCGGCCGAAAGCACGGCGGTAACCAGGGTGGTAATCGTGGCGAGAATTGCAACCTTGTTCATAAAATAATATGCGGTGATGTTACGAATTTCGTCGCCTGTGTCAAAGCCCAAGCCAGCGTGGCTAAGCGTCACGCCAAGTCCGCCAGTCCGTCTCCACCTGGGCACACACCGCAGCCAATGAGCCGGTGTAGAGCCGGCTCCCCAGGCGGCGGATGCTCGTCGCGAGTTGTTTTCGGCGGGTCGCAATCAATGCTTGCAGGCTCGTCGTTTCGCTCCCCGGCTTGCCTCGCGCCCGGACGAAATGTTCAAGCAATGCCAGATCGTGTTCATGCCCCAATTCATCGCCCAGGCGTTCCAAGGCGGCCAGTCTTGCCCGCGTTTTGGCTGGCCAGTGCGCGCAGAGAAAATCCAACTGATAACCCAGATCCTTGACCTGCTTGCGCCACTCATGCAGATAGCTCGCCGCGGAATATTCGCCGGCCCGTTGATAGGCTTCGCGGCCGCCGGCCAGACTCGCTTCCAGTCCGCGGCGCAGATCCGGCCAATCGAACCGCTTGAAGCCCAGATTGCCGAGCCGTCGGCGGGCCTTTTTCAGCAAGTCCCTGGTTCTGGCGGCGGATTTGAAATCGTAAAATCGGATTTCCGCCCGGTGGGAGCTGGTTCGTAGCTGGCGGCGTGTTGTCCCGAACTGCCCCGGTTTGGACTGGACCAATAGCTCGAAGGCCCGGCAGCGGACTCGCGCATCGCGGGGAGCCGCCAGCGGCTTGGGAGCCAGCCGCAAGAGCCGGGCGATCGCCCGATACTTTTTGCGATGCCGCGTGCCCTCCAGCAGCCGGAAAACAGCGCGCAGTTTCTTGATCTCCTTCCGCACGGTGTGGATCCAGGGTCTTTTGTTTTGAAGCTCATAGGGCGGCGATAATTGCCAGACATTGTT
>CAYTJG010000112.1:0-16876 GCA_964437865.1 uncultured Bifidobacteriaceae bacterium
AAGAGGCCGACTTCTACGGCGCCATGGACGGCGCGAGCAAATTTGTGCGCGGCGATGCCATTGCGGCCATCCTCATCACGCTGATCAACATCATCGGCGGCTTTGCCATCGGCATTCTGCAACGCGGGATGACCATGAATGAAGCCCTATCGCGCTTTACGATGCTCTCCATTGGTGACGGCCTGGTTTCCCAGGTGCCGGCGCTGATCACGTCGGTGGCGGCCGGTATTCTGGTCACGCGCGCCACTTCCAAGAACGATCTGGGCCGGGAGCTGAGCCGCCAGTTGTTATTCTATCCCAAAGCCTTGACGATCCTGGCGGTGATGATGGGCATCATGGCCATTGTTCCCGGGCTGCCCACCATGCCGTTTCTGACCATGGCCACGCTGGTGGGTCTGCTTTCGTACACGTTGCACAAGAATGGCATGCCCGACGCTTCGGGCGCCACGGCGGGAACGGCCGGGGGCATGAACGGCAAAGGAAACGACGCCAAATCGGCACCCGCCGGGCCCGCGACGGCGGCCGAGGCCAAGGCCAGCGAAAAACTGGAGAACCTCCTCAACCTGGACACTTTACAGATCGAACTGGGCTTTGGGCTGATTGCCATGGCCGACAAGTCAAAAGGCGGCGACCTGCTGGACCGCGTAACGGGGGTGCGGCGGACCTTTGCCTCCGAAATGGGACTGCTGGTGCCGCCGATCCGGCTGCGGGATAATTTGCAACTGGCCAACAACGAGTATCGCTTCGTCTTGAAGGGAAATCCGATCGCCACCAGCAAGCTGATGCCGGGCCAATGGTTGGCCATGAACGCGACCAACAGCAAGGTGGTGCTCAAGGGCCTGCCCACCGTGGAGCCGGTGTTTCAGTTGCCGGCCACCTGGGTGACGGACGTGGAGCGCAAAAACGCGGAGGTCAGTGGTTTTACCGTGGTGGACGCGCCGTCCGTGCTGATCACCCATTTGTCGGAAACCGTCCGGCGGCACAGCCACGAGATTTTGACGCGGCAAGACGTGCAGGCCCTGTTGGATAACTTGAAGCAGACGCACCCGGCGGTGGTGAACGAGTTAATTCCCGGCCAGTTATCCGTGGGGCACGTGCAGCGCATTTTGCAAAACCTGCTGGCCGAAGGCATTTCCATCCGCAACCTGGCGGGCATACTGGAAAAAGTGGGCGATTATGCCGCGGTTACGAAGAATCCAGACGAGCTTTCCGAGCACGCCCGGCGGGCGTTGGGACCGCAACTGGCCCGCCCCTTCCAAACGGAAAACGGGAGCGTGCGGGCGATCACCATCGATCCGCGGCTGGAGGCCCAGCTCACGCAAGGGGTGCGGCAATCCGCCAATGAAGTGGCGCTGGTGATCGAGCCGCGGCTGGCGCGGCACGTCATCGATTCCCTGTCGCGGTTTGTGCAGCAGATGCTGGCGGCCGGGCAGCAACCGGTGGTGCTCTGCGCACCCGCCCTGCGGCTGGCGTTTCGCCGGTTCTTCGAGAACACCTTCAGCGATCTGGCGGTGTTGTCCTACGCGGAGATTCCCCCGCGAATCCAGGTGCAAAACGCCGCCATCATCCCCTGCCTGGAATGATTTGAACCGCGCCCCAAGCCGCCCTAACCGAATCATGGGAATCAAAACGAACTACCAACGCGGATGAAACTGACCGCCTTTACAGCCGACAATGCGAATGAAGCCGTGCGACTGGTCCAGGAGAACCTGGGGCCGGAGGCGATCATCGTGAGCGTCCGCCAGTTGCCCGGCAATGGTTTTGCCCGGCTGCTGCATCGGACCGGTCAGATCGAAGTGCTGGCCGGGGTGCCGGACAAGGCGCGGCACGTGGTGCCGCCGGGGACCGACGCCTATACCCCGTATGGTGACACCGAGCGCGGGGAACCGGCCCTGCCGCCACCTCGCCCCATCCATCGCTGGCGGAGCATCGCCTGGCTGGAATCGCTGGGGTTGCTGCCGGAATACGCGGACCGGCTGGAGCTGAAGTTGCGCACGGATCACGGCACGAAGCCGCCCGAGATGCCGATTGCCGAATGGACACTGGTGCGGGAGACGCTGGCGGCCTATTGGCGACCGCCCCGGCGGGAGGTGGGCACCGGTCTGCCACATGTTTTTATCGGCCCGCCCGGGTCGGGCAAGACGACGGCGTTGTGCAAATGGCTCACCGCAGCCGTGTTACGCGGCGAGCACCGGGCCCGCGTCTGGCGCCTGGATGGCGAGATGGCCAACACCTCCGAATTTCTCTCGCTGCACTGTGAAATGGTGGGGGTGCCGGTGGAACGCTTTTGGGAGGGCGCCGAAGTGTCTGAGGATTTGCTGTTCGTGGATGTGCCCGGGGTGGAATGTCACAGTGCCTCCGGCATAAAGATGTTGCGGGAGGTGCTGGCTTCGCTGCCCACGCCGCACATTCACCTCGTCTTGAACGCGGCCAACGAGACCTTGCTGCTGTTTGAGCAGCTCAACTGGTTTGCGCAATTGATGCCCGAAGACCTGATTTTCACCCATCTGGATGAAGAGCGCCGGCGGGTTAAACTATGGAACTTTGTCTTGGGAACAAATTGCTCTTTGGGCTGGCTGGGCGGCGGGCAAAAAATACCGGGCGAGTTCAATCGGGCGGATTCCTCGCTGCTATTCCCCCACAAAGAAACCCGATAAACATTGATGAATTCCCAGATTTCCAAACTTCGCAAGGTGAGTGGCAGAGGTTTTGCTTAAGAGTCGTCAAAGAGCATGAAGTCAATGATGATACTTGGGGCTTTGAGCGGGTTTATCCTTGGTGCCGGCAGTAGCCTGGCCGGGGGTTGCCCGGGCTCCACGGTCTTCTGGCACGCGATGGTCGCCGCTCTCGGGGGTGGGCTCCTCGCCCGCTGGTGCAGCCGAATCTGGCTGACCGGCTTGGCCGAAGCCTTGGAACAACAACGTCGCGCGCGTGCAAAGGCTTCTGAGAAGAAAACCCCAGCTAAAGTATGAGCACCCTGACCGCCCCGCCTGAGGAAACCGCCGCCGCCGCCGTCGCCGTCGCCACCGCTACTGCCACCCTCCCAGCCAATGCGATGGCCCAGGAACTCTGGCAGCGTTACCACCAGCAGAAAACCGATGCCAAGACCGAAACCGAGAATGCCTTGGTGCAACGGTATTTGCCGCTGGTTTCCGCCGTGGTCAACCGGCTGGCGATGACGCTGCCCGAACACGTGGACCATGACGATCTTTACAGCGTGGGCCTCATCGGCCTGCTGCAGGCGCTACGAAACTACAATCCCACTTGCGGTACCTCCTTTGAAACCTATGCCCGCGTGCGGGTCCGCGGCGCCATGCTGGACGAATTACGCCGGATGGACTGGGTGCCGCGGACGATTCACGAGAAGGCGCGGCGAATCAAGGAAGTGCTGGGCGAACTGGAACAGCGGTTGGGCAAGACCCCGACCGAGGCCCAAATGGCCAAGGCCATGAATTTGACGGTGAAGGAATACGCGGAGTTGCTCGATGAAGTGCGCCCCGCGGCGTTCGTCTGTCTGGATGCCGTGAATGCCTCGGAGGATGGCGATAGCGGGCCGCTCTACGAGGTCATTGCCGATCAGGCACACGAGGGACCCGTGGAGAAAGTGTCCAACAACGAGTTGAAGAAGGTGATCTTCGAACGGTTGAAGGAGCTGCCGGACATGCAACGCAAGGTGCTGGCGCTTTACTACCTGGAAGACATGCATCTGCGTGAAATTGCCGAGGTGTTTCACCTGACCGAATCGCGCATCTGCCAGATCCACGCACAAGCCATTCTCGCCATCCGTTCCTATCTGCAACGTTATGAATCGGGCCTGTCTCCGCGGGCCACAACCGGCCGGCGCTCATGATCATCGTCCTCGGTGCCATCACGGTCCTCTTGTGCGTGTTTGGCGGTTTCGTGCTGGAGGGCGGCCACATGACCGTGCTGCTGGAGGCCTTCGTCAATGAAGTGCTCATCATTGCCGGCGGCGCGTTCGGCTCCCTCATCATCATGTCGCCCAAGAAGGTGCTGATCGATATCCTCCGCGGCCTCCTGGCCTCCCTCAAAGGGGCACCTCACAACCGGGCTTCGTACGAGGATTTGCTGAAGGTGCTGTATGAACTATTTCTGCTCGGCCGGCGCAACGGCATGATCGCCCTGGAGGAACACGTGCTGGAACCCGACAAGAGTTCGGTCTTCCGGAAATATCCGCGTTTTTCCGGCAACCATCATGCCGTGGAATTCCTCTGCGGCGCGCTGCGCCCCATCATTGATGGCAAAATCAAACCCGACCAACTCCGGCTGCTGCTGGATGCGGAGATTGACCGCATGGAAATCGAGCATCATGCCCCCGTATCCGTGATGCAAAAGACCGGCGATGCCATGCCGGGCTTCGGCATTGTGGCGGCCGTGCTGGGCATTGTGATCACCATGGCGTCCATCGGCGGGGCGGTCGAGGAAATCGGCACGCACGTGGCCGCGGCGCTGGTGGGCACTTTTCTGGGCATTCTACTGGCTTACGGCTTCATGGCCCCGCTCGCCACGAACATGGAATTCATCGGGGAATCGGAACTGGATTTTACGCGTTGCATCGCCGCGTGTGTCACCGGCTTTGCCAACGGCATGGCGCCGGTCACGGCCGTGGAACTGGGGCGGCGCGGCCTGAGCCGGGAGTTCAGACCCACCGCCGATGAACTCGAACAAATGTTCAAGGCGATGAAGTCCGCCAAATAACGTGGGTTGACCATGGCAAGAGTAAAACATGAGCATCACGGCGGTTCCTGGAAGGTCGCTTACGCCGACTTTACCACGGCCATGATGGCCTTGTTTTTGTGCCTCTGGCTCACCTCCCAGGACCAGAAGATCAAGGACGCCGTCGAACGCGCCTTCCGCAACCCCTTTTCGTCCATGACCAAGGAATCCACCGGCATCATTCCCAACAAGGATGCCTCCAGCAGCTTCAAGCAGGAGGGCCGCTTTTCCTCCATCTCCGCCTTGGAAATCGAGGCCATGCATCACTTGAGCGAGGATCTGGCCAAACTATTCAAGGATTCCGATCCGTCGCAGACGCCCGTAAAAATCGATGTGACCTCCGATGGCCTGAGCATCAACGTGTTTGACCGCTCGCAGAAACCGATCTTCAATCCGGGAACCGCCGTTTTCACCGAATACGGCGCGTGGACCTTCAGCACGCTGGCCTGGGAAATTGCGCGGTACACGCATTTCCGGATCGAGCTGGAGGGACACACGGAAACCGCGGCAGCCACCAATAACGAGGCCCTGCAAAAATGGGATCTTTCCACGGAGCGTGCCAACGCGGCGCGCCGGAAAATCACCGCCGGCGGGGTGAGTGCCGCCCAGATTTGCAAGGTGTCCGGCTTTGCCGACACGGTGCCCATGCCGGAAACCCAACCCAGCGACGAGGTGAACCGCCGCGTCACCGTACAGGTGAAAGTGCGGGCCTCGGTGGACAACCTCCAGGAAGCCACCGCTGCGGAAGTAACCCCATGACCCCCTCCGAACCATTCGTTCCCCTCACGGCCACGCCCGCGTCCCCTTCCCCGCGTGAATTCCGGGTGGCGGTAGTGAATCGGCAAAGCCACGCCAGCGGTGACGCGAAGGCCGCCCAACCGGGCGGGTTTCAAGCCATCGAAACCACCATGCCCGTGGCCGTGGGCATGGCTCACCATGGGGAAAAGAAGGTCGGCGAACCCCGCGTGACCATCCAGCGCGACGGCGACCGGATCACCCATCTGCGCATTCAATGCGGCTGCGGCCAGGTCATGGACCTCGCCTGCATATACGAGCCGGCGCCGGCGAAGCAATAAGCCGGCTGCTTCCGGCGGCCTCAACCCAGCAGGTTGTGAACCGCCTTTAACTTCGAAACGATGTCAATGTTGGCGTTGCAGGCCGGCAGACAATCGCCACAGGCAATGCAGGCGGTGCCATTCTTCGTAAGCGTCTGATACTCGGCCCGCGCCCGGGGCAAATCATGGTAGTCGCACGCATACCGCTCGTAGCGCAAGATGTCGGCGATGGCGATATGTTCCGGGCAATGCGACACGCAATCGGCGCACAGCAGGCAGGTAAGCCCCTGGTTATAGGCCGCCAGCAAGCCCAGTGTTTCCCGATCGCCCGCGCTCGCCAGGCTTTGCCGGGCCGCGGTGGCGTTCTCCTGCAACTGATCAAAATTGTTTACCGCAATCACGGCGGCCGTCAGGTTGGGATTGGACATGAGCCACTTCACCATGGCCGTGGCCGGCGTGCTGCCCTGGTATCGGGGTTCAGCCAACAGCGCCTTGAACTTGGCATCGGTGGAAGCGCGGCCGACACCACCCATCGTCTTCATGGCGATCACGCCAAAATCACTTTTCTTGGCCAAGGCGATCACGTCGCCCACTTCCTTCTTGTCGCCGTACGTGTAAAAAAACTGCGCTGCCTCGTAGGGGGAATGATCCACCAGATAGGTCACAATGTCGTAGGCCATGTCCCCGCCGATGTTGTTGTAATGGTGCTGGGACAGCGCGAGGTGTTTGACCAACCCCTCCTTCTTTAACCGCTCGTAGGCGCGCACCACCCCCAGTTCCGTCTTGGCCTCCTCCACGGAATGGTAGCCGAAATGGAATTTGAACACGTCGTAGTACCCCACGCCGGATTGTGCCACACACTTTTTGACAAATTGGTAATGCTGCTCCTCGTCGATGTGCCCGTGCAGGTGATCGCCGCCGACGCGGTCCACCACCACCTCCAGATGGTAAGCTTCGCGCGGCTGCTTCTTGATGGCCTCGGGCATGGTGCTGGTCGTCCAGCGATGCGCCTTGTGCCAATAGTTTACCCCCAAATCCACGGCCATGGGGATGATATCCGGGCTCCAGTCGGAGGCGCCCACCAGCACGCTAAGGTCCAGCCCGGTGCGGCCGTAACGGCGGCGCGGGAGCTTGGCCGGTGCGGCGGTCGCCGAGTCGGCGCCGGCCGCCAACCCGCCCAAGCTGGTCAAGGCGGCAGCGGTGGCCCCGGCGGCACCCAGTCGAATGAAATCGCGGCGATTGAGTCCGTGAAGATGATTGGCGTGGTTGTTCATAATGGTGTTGGGAGGCTCCGGAATGGCAGCCGCCTTGCTCAGCGGTTACCATAAGCCCGCCAGGCATTTCTGCAAGGCCAAAGCGAGACCAAACGAATCGCCTCCGCCCTTCCGGCTATCCTGATGGGAGGGCGGTCAACGCACCAGCGGCCGCGTCGTGCATTAATGATTTACGTTTAGCAGTTTAGCTCTTCCGCGCTGCCGCATGCCCAGCGAAATTGATTGCCCCGGGCCGGGCTTCTTTCCACACTTGGCGCTTCGATTGAGAATGTGGCTGTTTTATTCATGAGCCCCTATGAGTTTTCATTGGTCGGTGGGAAGATGGCCGGCCGCAGCGGTATCCGTGAACTGATGGACGACCTGGGAGGCGCCATGACTGGCGATTCACAGGTGTACATGCTGGGCGGCGGCAACCCCGCCTCCGTGCCGGCCTTCGCCACCTTGCTGCGTGAGCGCATGCACGAACTGCTGGCCGATGGCGAGGCCTTCGAGCGCATGATGCTCAACTATGACCCGCCGCAGGGCAATCCGCGCTTTATTCGCGCGCTCGCCGAGTTGCTCCGCCGCCAGTTTGGTTGGGACATCGGCCCGCAAAACCTCGCCGTGACCAGCGGCGGCCAAAGCGCCTTCTTCTACCTGTTCAACCTCCTGGCCGGCCGCTTCCCGGGCGGCCGCTCCAAAAAAATCCTCCTGCCGCTGGCCCCCGAATACATCGGTTACGCCGACCAGGGCATCGAGCCTGATTTCTTCTGTGCCTGCCAACCCGGTATCGCATGGCCGGAGGGGCAAGGGGAACATATTTTTAAGTACGCCATTGATTTCGACGCCGTGGAAAAGGCGCTCGCGCGCGGCGATATCGGCGCCATGGCCGCGTCGCGTCCCACCAATCCCAGCGGCAACGTGCTCACGGATGCGGAAGTGGCGCGTCTCTCGGCCCTCGCCGCAGATCGCGGCATACCGCTCATCCTGGACAACGCCTATGGCATACCGTTTCCGGGTGTGATGTTCACGCCGGCCAAACCGTTCTGGGCGCCGCACGCCATTCTGGTGCTCGGCCTGTCCAAGCTCGGCCTGCCCGGCACGCGCACGGCCATTGTGGTGGCGCCCGAGCCGATCGCCAGCGCGGTGAGTTCGCTGACGGCGGTCATCGGACTGGCCCCCGGTAATATCGGGCAGCAGATTGTGCTGCCCTGGATCGAGAGCGGAAAAATTCTCGAATTCGGCCCGCGCATTTTCCGTCCGTTCTACGAGGAAAAGCACCAGTTGGCGATGGGGTGGGCGCGCGAGTATTTCGCTGCCGCCGGGGTGGATTGGGCGATGCATGCCTGCGAAGGCACCTTCTTCCACTGGCTATGGCTCAAGAACCTTTCCATCTCGTCGCGCGAGCTCTACGAGCGGCTCAAGGCGCGCCGCGTGCTCACCGTGCCCGGCGAATATTTCTTTTTTGGGCTTGAGAATGGCTGGCCACATCGGCATGAATGTCTGCGCCTGAATTACTCGCGCGAGGCCGATACCGTCCGTGAAGGCTATCGGATCATTGCCGAGGAGGCAGCCAAGGTGACCCGCCGACCACGACCCCGACCATATCATCATGCCCAGCCCTGAAATAGAACCAGACTCTATCTCCAATCCTCCTCCGGCTCCTCGACTTTGGCCGGTGGCCACCGTGATGGCCACCGGCGTTTTTGCAACCACCTTCGTCCAACTCCAGGGCCTCGGCTATTTGCCGTTCAATCATCTGCTCATGAAAGACATGGGGCTGGATAGCAATGTGGCCGCCACCTTCATGTCGCTCTCCATGGTGCCGTGGATGTTCAAGACCTTTGCCGGCTTGCTCGTGGATGGCGTGCCGCTCTTTGGCACGCGGCGCCGCAGTTACCTGATGTTGAGCGCTTTCACCGCGGGCCTGCTCTGGCTGGCCATGGGCTGCGTGCCCCCGCATTACAAACTCCTGTTGTGGCTGTCCATTGTCATGAACACGGCGATTGTCTTCGGCAGCACCACCTCAGGCGGGCTGTTGGTGGAGGCCGGTCAACAATTTGGCGTCAGCGGACGGCTAAGTTCGCTCCGGGTGTTTGCCCAGAATCTTGGCGCCGCCCTCGGCTTGCCGGTCGGCGGCTTGATCGCCGACCATCTGATGCAGGGGCACCTTCCCCTGATTTGGCCGGCGTTGGCCGCCGCGGTGCCGCTGGCGTGTCTGTTTTTTTGCACTTGGTTTTTGCTCAAAGAGCCTCCGCTGCCGGCACGGTCCACCACCCAGATCTCGATACTGGCACAATTGGAACGCGCCTTGGCGTCCATCTGGACCCAGATCACCAATGTCGTGCGCTGGCAGATGCTGTTGCCGGCGGCGTTGATGTTTTTCATTCAAGTGGTGCCAACCTTTCGCAGCACCTGTTTCTACGAATATCAAACCACGAAGCTGCATTATAGCGACGCTGCCATCGGCCTGCTGGGGCTTGCCGGCTACGGCGCCGCCTTGCTCAGCTCGGGCGTGTATGTTTGGTGGTGTCGCAAAGTGTCGTTGCGGACGTCCCTGTACGCCGCCATTTTTGTGGTGGCCTTATCGGCGCTGCCGTATTTGTATTATGCGCCGTATACCCCCTACATGGTGCGGGCCTGCAGCATCGAGGGCGTCGGTTACTTCCTGCTCTACCTCGCCTACCTGCCGCTCTTCGATCTGGCGGTCCGGTCCACTCCCAAGGGCAGCGAAGCCTTGGGTTACTCGTTGCTCATCGGCGTTTGGAACGTGGGCCTCGGTCTGGGGGCCAAGGCCGGTCCGTGGCTCTACGAACGCTACCTGCACCGCCACATGAACGAACTGATCTGGCTCAACGCCGGCGTCACCATGGCGGGGCTGATTCTCGTCTTCCTGCTTCCCCGGTACTTGGTTGAGCGGTCAGAAGGGAAGTGAGGATTTCCGGTCATCCTGAAGGGATTCACCCCCTTCAGGGAGGCTGGGATTGAACGGAATCCGCACTCATTCGTCCAATGGATGTTCCCTATCAATTTGTCGCATGTTCGCAAGGCGGGCAAAAATTATGAAAACCACCCTCCTGCTTGGAAGCACGCTTTCAATTTTAAACTTCGCCGCCACCAGCGCGCTGGCTCAAAGAGCCGGTGATGCCGTGGCGCTTCCCGCCCCCGGTGAACCGCAAGTCATCCACTTGGACGACGACACCAAGTTGACGCTGCTGGGCACGAGTCGTGGGACGCACCACATGGCCCCGGGTTACAAAAACCTGCGAACGGCCAACTGGATTTACACCACCCCCAACACCACCGTGGTTTGGCTTAAAGAAGAAGGCAAGCAGCCGAACCCCTACGAATTGCTGGTATCGGACCGGGCGAACACAGGTTGCGTCAACCTGGAGCATCGACAAGGGTCATTTGTCAGCCCAGGCGTGCGGCTGCAAAGCTTCGTACTGACTGCGTTTCCGCGTTGGGACAAGGAAACGATCTTACGGGTCAAACCGTACATGGGCAGGCCCTCCAAGGAGCAGTTTGTCCTCCCCAATCCTGTGCCCGAGGCGATCGCGCCGTGGACGCCGGAGCCGTTGCCGGCAACGAAATCGGCGGGCGACCTGGAAGTGACGCTCACCAAGCTGATTGCCGGCGCGCCCATTCCTGATCGTGACGGCACCAACCCCGCACCCGCCACCGATCCGGCGAATCAATGCGTCCATTTCGATTTTAATTTCCGGGTCAACGGCCAGCCCACGACCAACTGGCAGGCGTGGCCGGTGCAGACGACCGATGCGGCGGGCAATTGGTCGCGCGCTTTGATTTACCTCTACCCCAAAAACGGCCTTAACCCCAGCCATCCGGACCGTCTCCATCCTTCATTCCCGCCGGCGCACGACGGTTATTATTATCAACCGGGCTTGTGGCCGGATGAACCGTGGAAAGTGCAACTCGAATTCATCCAACGGTCTAATTTCAGCGAAGAGGATACCGTGACATTCACCAATCTGCCCGTGAAATTGGGCAGCCAGCAGGATGCGGATGAGCAGTGGACAGCCTGGAACGTGGGCAAAACCAATTTTCCGTTCACGATCACCCCAGCCGCCGTCAACGGAGTGCATTTGAAATTGCTTCCGCCGTTGCTCCTCACAAATCGCTGGCAAAGCGACGAAATGGACGTCGGCATCATTATTGGGGCCGACCCAGACTTCAAACCGCAAGGCATGAACCTGACAGTGGTATCCGCCACCGATGATCAAGGGCGCGATCTCTGGAGCTTCGAGCAACCGTCTTGGGCCGGTCATTATTCGATATCGTTTGCCCGGGTACACGAGGACATCAAATCGTTGAACCTGAAACTGGCCTTGCACCCAAGCCGGTTTGTAGAATTCACCGTCATGCCAGCCAGACCGTGAATGCGCCCGAGCAAAGATTTTGGTGAAGTGGAACGGAAACGTGTAATGGGTGAGGACCCCTTTACGTTTAAAGGCGAGGCAAATTACATTTTTTGTGGATTACATTTTTGAACGAGCTTTCCAGCCAACAATCAAGCCATCGGGCAAACGCACGGCGTTGGTTTGATTGAAGGCCGATTCATCAGGCCAAAACCCGCCTCCTTCAAGGTGTAAGACCGTGTTTTGATGTGGCTCAATCATGACCGGAACGGTCACAAACCCGTAACCGTTGGCGCGGGCTTTGACAATATATTCTCCTGGTGGAAGCGGCACAGATACGATGTCTTGAGAAATCGAGCCGGAATTATTATGCACTCTACGTAGTAGTTTCCCATCGGCGCTGTCGATTTCGTAGTCAGAATACTCCTGCCGACGGGGATCACGGCTGTTGAAATCCGCGTTTCGCCGGAATGCGGAAAAAACCAACAGATTGCCATCGGTGGTGGTTGAACTCGTCGGGGTTGTTTGAGTCGGCGGAGGTCCCACTGTGTCCAAGACCAGCTTATTGTCGGTGACACAGCCCGCCAAAAGAGTGCTTGCCGCAAGCAGAAATAAACTGAAGGGCACTTTCATAATGTGAAGACACCTTTTGCATTGTTTTGGCCAAAACGCAAGTCTCTGAATGCATTTTAATATGGGGTTCAGGTTGTTAGTGAGATCAGCGACTTAACCGCAGAAAATGCGCGCGCTGGTGGAACGGGATTTGAGGAAGGCATACCTGGGCCGCGCGCTGGCCGCTTATCAGGCCAGGCTGGTGTGGCTGGATCTGCTGCTTAAGGCCTGAAGCCAGGAACATCACGGTCACGCCGTCGCCGGCGGCAGCCGCCCGCGCGGCGGCCAATCCCGTACTGCTCCGCTTCAATCCCCTCTTTTCGCAGCCGCAGGTCACGGATTACCTGGTGGTCGGGTCGCTGGGCGGCTTGCTGTTGAAACACGATCGCAACGGCGGCGACGCGGCGGATCGCCTGCTGCTGGGGCTCTTGGGCGAATCACATCGCACCACCGAAACCCGCATTTGAAAATGCGGGCTATTTTCGATGGTTCCGTTGGAACGGGGGCGTTAAAAGGGGCCACCCTTGGCTTGATTCATCGGCAGGTGCAACAATTGACGATCTCCACGACTCAGGCAATGCTGCTGGCGTTGAAATTCCAGAAATTGAGTTTGAGCCTCCGGCGGCGGCTGAAATGAGACCGTTCTCACCTCGTCCCTCTCCTCCAAGAAAGGGAGATGCTGTTCCCGCGTCGCTCGATATGCCAGCGGCTGCACCGTGCGGACGCCTCAGCGCCCGAGACGGGCGCGGACCGGGGCACCGGCTACCGGCCGGCATAGCGGGTGCGAACGGCGTAGAGCGAGGTGCGCGCGGCAATGAAGAGCGTCTTGTGTCCCGGGCCCCCAAACACCAGTTGCACGGGACGCTCGGGCACGGCGATCGTATCGATCAACTTGCCCGCGGGATCGTAGACGTAGATCTGGCCCGCCGCGATGTACACGTTGCCGCGCACGTCCGTGGCCACCGATTCGCCGCCTTGTTCGGCAAACAGCTTGAACTGACCCAGGCTGCCATCCGCCCCCACCTCCGACACCCAGGTGCGCAACATGGATTCATCCGTCACGTAGAATGGCTGGCCCGGCACCGCCTGGCTGAGGCCAAACGAACGGAGGGGCGGACTGCTCTTGACGCCCCAGCTCGTGGCGCCGTCGAGGAAATCCTGTCCAACCGCCAGCACGGCGGTCTTATCGGGCGAAATGAATTCAGCCGCCGGATGGCCCAGCGAATTTTCGTTGAGCCGCCAATCGCTGCTGGGCAAATACAGATCCCGCCCGGCCACCGGTGTAACGGGAGCGGGCGCCGCGGGCTGCACCACGCCGTTGGAAGTGAGCGTGTACACCCCGCCCTTGCCGGCGGAGGAGACCACCAGCAGGTTGCCGGCGCGATCCACCGCCAAATTGACCGGGTCCAGCGGACTGTCGCTGACCGTGGTCAGGCGCCGGGCAGCGCAGCACCAGCGGTAAATCCGCTGCCAATGCGCATCCACAAAATAGAAATCGCCGTCCGGACCGGTGGCGCCGCCGGCGATGTTGAAGAAGCCACCGGCGACTTTTTGCACCGAGGCGTCGCTCGCGAGCATCCGCGAAGCGGGCGGCCGCTGCGGTTTGGGAGCGTTGCCGGAAAGGTCCAGCGCAGCGAATTCATGCTCGCGCACGTGGATGTCATAGGTTTGATCATAAACGGCGTCATCAAAACTGACCTTGCTGTTGCTATCGCAATGGAAATTCCGGAAGTGGACGTCGCGGGAATTGGACACCTTGGCCGCCCAGGGAAACGGCTGGTCTGAACTGATGACGCGGTAGCTGTGAAAATTGGCCACCAGAATATCGCGGGAGGAATCGATCTCGAGGGG
The DNA here is from genome assembly GCA_964437865.1 of uncultured Bifidobacteriaceae bacterium. Classification (GTDB taxonomy): domain Bacteria; phylum Verrucomicrobiota; class Verrucomicrobiia; order Limisphaerales; family UBA11358; genus UBA11358. Next base: position 13,885 of record CAYTJG010000112.1, read on the forward strand.
CAGCGCAAAGCCGCTTTCGCCGCGCTCCTCTTCGGTTTGCAGGGCGTAGAAGCTCCAATGGGCGGCGTGGCGCACCTGCAATTCATGGCGGACGTGGTGTTCGCTGGAAATCTCATAGGCGGCGCCCGGGGTTTCGGTGTCCGAAACCACCATGCCGGCCTGCGCGAAGGTGGAGGGGGTCCAGATATCCACGAACGTGCCGCCGCCACCGTCGGTTACCCACAGACTGGGGTATTGACTGTCCCAATGGCGGCTGGGGTCGGGATCGCCGGAATGGTTGCGGTTGTAGGGGCTTTGGCGCGAGCCATCTGGCAGTGGCGTGCCGTGGCCGCCGAGGAACCGGACGTCGTTCAGCAGCGAATGGGTGCCGGCCCGCCAGAGAGCGGCGACCGCGCGGCGGTTGTTGCCGCCGGTGTAGAGGCCGATACCCATTACGATATTGCTGCCGCCCGGAGGCACGGCCAACAGCGCTTTGGGCGCGCCGATGCCCTGGTAGGCGGGCGTGCCATCGGGCAACACAATCTGCGTGGCGCCCGGATGCAGGCCAATCAAGACAGTGTCCGGCCGGAGTTGCAAGGTGTCGCACACCACATAGCAGCCGGAGGGCAAATAAAGCGTGCGATGTTCGTTGATGGCCTTTTGGAACACGGCGGTGTCGTCGGTGCGGGCGTCGCCTTTGGCGCCCAGGTCGCGCAGGTTCACCCAGGTATCGGCAGCGGGGAGGACGGCCGGGGTGAGGACGGCGGCGGGTTGCTCCGCCTCCAAGGGAACCGCCTCGAAGGTGGTTTTGATCTCCGGGGTTTTGCCAAGGTCAGCCTGGCAGAGTCCGTGGACAAACGATCTTACTTCATACACGTCGCCCGGCGCGGGGAAGGCGCGGCCACTTTCGCGCGCGAGCGCAAACATGGGCACCTTGCGGCAGGTGATATTGGTGAGGTTGATCTCCGTGCGCGGGCTTTGTTCCAGGCCATACATGAACGCCGCGCTGGACACATCCTCCAGGCGCGCATCCTGCACCCAGAGTTCATCCGCCCAATGCGGCTCGATTTCCACAGCCACCGGCACATGGCGAAAGCGTGGACGGATCAGCGTCAAGCCGGCCTCGTGCTCCAGGATGGCGGCTTCGCGCTGGTTTTCGAAGGTGGAATCAATGACGGTCAACTGCCAGCCCGGCGAGGGCTTGGAGGTCCAGATGCCGTGGACGCCGCCGAAGAAGTGGACGTCCTCGATGACGTTGCCGCCCTCATGCACGCCGGCCAGGGCGGAGCCGAGGTGCAGATCCAGGTGCGCCAAAAAACAATGTTGGGCGTAGTGGGCTCGCGCCACGACCGCGCCGGGGTTGCCCTCGCCGATCGCCACGTCGAGGTTGGCCAGGGCGGAATAAAACGTGCCCGGATTGGCATCGGGAACGGCCCCATCCGGACGCCGCGGGCGGTCGCCGGCGAAAAAAACGAGGATTTTCTCGTGCGCGGAATCCCCGAAGCCGGGGGTGGCCGGGGGCAACGTGAACACCGGGCGCTCCGAGCCGTAGCCGATGAGCCGGATGCCCGGCCAGATATAAATCGTGTTGGTGAGCGTGTATGCCCCCGGCGCGAGCAAGACGAGGCCCTGGCCGGTGGCGGCCTGCACCCGATCAATGGCGGCCTGTAAAGTGGCGGTGTCATCGCCATTGGTGGCGGGGCTCACGTATACGGCCTGGGGATCTTCCAGGCGAACCGAATAAACCGAAGCGGGGCGCGCTGACATGAGCAATCCCAGCCAAAGCAGTGTGACCAAGCGAATTTTGCAATTCATACCGGCGGGATTTTAACTGAAAGCGCCGCCCGGGTCGCGAGGAAATATTGAGGGGGAACGGGCCGGGATCAAAACGAGGATGGAAGGTTGAGGATTGCGGATGGCCCCGATGCGGAAGCTTTTTCGCTTTCCGCTTTTGTTTTTTGCCTTCCTCTCCGAGCTTCCCCCGCGCCGGTTTGTCCGCTATTCTCGCCGTATGAAGATCACGGATGTCTTGCGCGCGGAACATGCTGTGTTCCACAATTTGTTTGATCATATCGAGGCCACCGTCCCCGGGCTCAAGACGCTGGCCGAGGTCAAGGCCCTGGCGGCCGTCGTGCAAAAAGTCCACGAACCGCACGCCCACACCGAGGATGATCTGTTCATGGAGCCGCTCGAACATTGTTTCGACCAGATCGGCCAGCAGGAGACCTTTCACGAAGAGCACGAGCATATCGAAAAGGCCCTGGCCCAGTCCCTCGCAGCCAAGACCGTCAAGGACGCCAAGCGACTCCTGCTGGGCGCCATCGCCGCCAGTCGCGACCATTTCGACAAGGAGGAGCGCATTGTTTTCCCCATGGCTGAGCGCGTGCTCAAGGCCAAGACCCTCAGCGAACTGGGCCAAGCCTGGCTCCGCCGCCGCCAAACCGACGCCGATAGTTCCATGTTGAAGGTCAAGCACGCCTAAAATCTGAATCCCAGTCAATTTTTGCTGCCGGAAGCAGTGCGACACGCGATCGTAACCCCCGCTTAACGTGGGCGTGACCACATTCACGCAACTGACTCCATTTCTTTGTGTTTCAGCATTGAAACGGCGAAACGATTCGCTAGGCTTACTTCGAAATGAAGAAAAAAGCGAAGCAACCCACCTCCGTAGTCACTGGCGCGGCCGGCTTTTTGGGGTCTCATTTGACCGATCTGCTGGTCAAGGGCGGACACAAGGTCATCGGCATCGACAATTTTGTGACCGGCAGCATCGACAACATCGCGCATTTGGGAGGGAATCCGAATTTCAAGTTCATCCAACAGGATGTGACGGAGTTTCTGTTTCTGGAAGGGCCCGTGGATTACGTGTGGCATTTCGCCTCGCCGGCCAGCCCGATTGATTATCTGGAGCTGCCGATCCAGACGTTGAAGGTGGGGTCGCTGGGCACGCACAAGGCACTGGGCCTGGCCATGAACAAGGGCGCTCGTTTTCTGCTGGCGTCCACTTCCGAGA
>CAYTJG010000113.1:0-14609 GCA_964437865.1 uncultured Bifidobacteriaceae bacterium
CAGTGGTTGGTGGCATTTCCTGGCGCATCACCAGAGTCATGTCGCTTGGGTCGGTTGTTCGCTCCACGATATGATTCAGCCGTCCTTTTCCTTTCTGGTGGGCGTGGCGTTGCCATTTTCGCTGGCGAACCGGCTCGCGCGGGGACAGAGCCGGGTGCAACTGAGCCTGCATGCCTTCTGGCGGGCGCTGGTGCTGATTCTCCTGGGCGTCTTTCTGCGGTCCATCGGCGCCGCCCAAACTTATTGGACGTTTGAGGATACGCTGACGCAGATCGGTCTGGGTTACGGCTTTTTGTTCCTGCTCGCGCAGACGTCGGTTCGCACTCAATGGACGGCGTTCTGGTGCATCCTGTTCGGCTATTGGCTGGCGTTCGCGCTGTACCCGCTGCCGGGGCCGGGCTTTGATCCCTCGGCGGTGGGCGCCTCGGCGGACGGGCCAGGCTGGTTTCAGGGATTTGCCGCGCATTGGAACAAGAACAGCAATCTGGCCTGGGCGGCGGACACGCACTTGATGAACTGGTTCCCGCGCGAAAAGCCGTTCGTTTTCAATGACGGCGGCTATAGCACGCTTAGTTTCATTCCCACGTTGGGGACCATGTTGCTGGGGGTGATCGTGGGCGGAATTTTGCGCGATAGTCGTTCGCCCTGGCGCAAGGTGCGGTGGCTGGTGGCGGGCGGTGTCATTGGCTTGGCGGTCGGCCTGTTGCTGGGCCAACTGGGCATTTGCCCGGTGGTGAAGCGCATTTGGACGCCGAGTTGGGTCCTGTTCAGCGGCGGTTGGTGCCTTTTGTTGACGGCCTTTTTCTATGTGGTGATGGAAATTACCGGCCGCAAGCGCTGGGCGTTCCCCTTGGTGGTCATTGGCATGAATTCGATTGCCGCCTATTGTATGGCGCATCTGGCCGGTGACTTTATTGCCGGCAGCCTCATCACCCACCTGGGCGAACGGGCCTTCCAAATCTTCGGGCCGGCCTACGAATCGCTGCTGCATGGCGGCGCGGTGTTGCTGGTGTTTTGGCTGATCCTGTTCTGGCTGCACCGGCAGAAGATCTATATCCGCATCTGACCGGCGGCGCCGTGGGGAACCTGACCAACGTGGTGTATCCGGTGAGCCCGGCCATTGTGCTGGCGGATGACCCGCTGAACCGGTTGAGCTGGGAGGCGCGGTGGTAGATGTTATCGCCATCGCTTTCAGGATGGCCGGAAAGAGCCGGCAATGGATTCGGGCGGGTGACGCTTGGGTGGTTGGATCGGCGGGCGCCCAGGATGGGGTGCTGAGGAAGAAATCAGCCGCCCCGATGGGACTTGTGACCCGCGCAGGCCAAAACCCGCAGTCGGAACTGCGGGCTAGGGTCAGTTGCCGCCCCGCGGCTGCCGCCGACCCAACGGGCGTTTAGCGCCCGCGGGTGGGGGACACCATTTTGGGGTGCTTGCCGCCCGCGGGAGATTCTGTTATTTGGATGGTGCATGAGCGAGGTATCAGTTGTGCCTATCCGAGAAATTCACGTTGGCTAAAATTTCCATCACGATCATTCGATATTTGGTGGCGGCCGGGCTGGTGGTCGCGGCCGCGGCCCGGGCGGCGGCAAATTATCAGGTCGATGTCTGGCAGGCGGACGACGGTTTGCCCCAGGGGACGGTCACTTCAATTACGCAAACCGCGGACGGCTATTTGTGGTTGGGCACGCAAAACGGGTTGGTGCGCTTCGATGGTGTCAATTTCAGGGTTTTCAACGAAAACAACACCCCGGCCATCAAGAACAGCCGGGTGGTCCTGGTCTTTGCCGATCACCGGGGGGCGCTGTGGGTGGGCGCCGAGCAAGGGAACCTTATCCGCTTGCAAAACGGGGTGTTCACGGCCTTTGCCATGCCGGGCCGGGGCAGCACGTTCAACTATGCCCGCGCGGCCTGCGATGATGCCACGGGGAGCCTCTGGGTCATTTCCTGCGAATGGCAGTTGCTGCATCTGGGGGAGCGGGGGGTCGAGGTGCCTTCGGCCCATTGGGGGCTGAGCGGCAGCCGGCCGGATGCCGTGGCCAGCGACCGCGGGGGCGCGGTTTGTGTGGGCACGGAAAAGGAACTGGCAGTGATGTCACCCAACGGTTTTCAGACGCTTTGGAGTCAGGAGCAGGAAGCTAATTTTTCGGTGGATTTTTTGGCACCCAGCCGGGAAGCCGGTTGGTGGGTGGCGGGCAACGGCCGGCTCCGCCGCTTTGCGGACGGAAAATTTGTGGCCGATCGGGGCGGTTACCGCTGGGGCAACCAGCCCATCTACGGGCTTTACGAGGACTGCCGCCATCGGGTGTGGGTGTCCACCATGGGCGCCGGATTGTTCCGGTACGATCCCGACGGATCGGTGTGCCAATTGACCACCAAGGACGGTTTGCCGACGGATTCTGTGCGGTGTGCCATGGAGGATCGCGAGGGCAACCTGTGGGTGGGTACGGAAGGAGGCGGCTTGTGCCGGCTCCGACCGCGTATCTTTGAGAAAATCGGCGTGGCGCAGGGCCTGTCGTCCGACCAGGTCATGTCGATGTGCCAAGCCACCAATGGCGATTTCTGGATCGGCATGAACGGCAGCGGCATCGACCGGCTGCACGCGGGCGCGGTGGTGCACTATGACAGCAGCCGGGGCCTGTTGAACGGCAATATCTGGTCCATTTTGCAGGATCATGCCGGTGTGCTTTGGGCGGGCACCTGGGGCGGGTTGTTCAAGCTGGATCACGATCAGTTTGTGAACGTCTCGGATGGCAACCATATCGGCAACGTGGTGTTGGCCCTGTTTGCGGATTCGGCGGATAATTTGTGGGTGGGCCAGCAGGCGAGCGGCGTGCTGGCCAAGATTCATGGCGACGCCCGTGAAGCAATCACCATTCCCGGCACCTCGGCGAGCCTGGACGTGCGCGCGCTGGCGGAGGATCATCAGGGCAACCTCTGGGTGGGCACGGAAGGCGATGGCCTGTACCGGCAGCAGGGAGCCGCCTGGGTCCATGTCGGCCGGCGGGAAGGACTGGCGAACGAATCCATCTGGTGTCTTTACGCTGACGGCGAGACGCTCTGGATCGGCACTTGTGGGGGCGGGCTGAGTTGCTGGCGCGATGGCAAGCTAAGGACCTGGACCACCCGGGACGGCTTGGTCAACGATGTGATCTGCCAGATCCTGGATGATAACCAGGGCAACTTGTGGCTGGGTTCCTACGGCGGCGTGTTCCGTGTGAGCAAGGCGGACCTGAACGGCCGGCCCGCCGGCCGGGAGGAACCGCTGCCTTGCGTAAGTTATCAGCGGGCCGACGGCCTGCCCACGATTGAATGCCAGGGCGGGTTTCAGCCGGCCGGCTTCAAATCGCGCGACGGGCGGCTCTGGTTTCCCACCAGCAAGGGATTTGCCGTGGTGGACCCGGAGCAGCTCGCCACGAATGCAGTGCCGCCCATCGTGCTCATGGAGGAACTGCTGGTGGACCGGGTGGCGCAGGCGGCGCCGGGCAATCGGCCCCTGGAAATCCCGCCCGGGAAGAACCGGTTGGACTTTCATTACACCGCCACCAGCCTGACCGCGCCCGAGAAAGTGCGGTTCAAGTACCGGCTGGAAGGCTTGGAAAAGGAATGGCAGGACGCCGCCTCGCGCCGCACAGCCACCTACGGCCGATTGGCGCCGGGCGACTATTCATTTCACGTGCTGGCGTGCAACAACGATGGCGTTTGGAATGAAACCGGGGCCACGCTGGCCATCACCGTGCTGCCGTCCTTCTGGCAGACCGGTTGGTTCCTGTTTTTTGGCGGAGCCGCCCTGCTGGCCGTCGTCTTCATCACGGTGCGCTTTGTGGTCACGCGGCGGCTCCATCTGAAACTGGCACGGCTCGAGCGCGAGCAGATGGTGCAGCGCGAACGGGCGCGGATCGCCAAGGATATTCACGATGATTTGGGCGCGAATTTGACGGAAATCGCCATCTTGAGCGAGCTGGCGCAGAACCCGGATACGCCCGCGGCCGACACCCGGGCCGACCTGCGCCGGATTGTGGCCAAGACCGAGGCCCTCACCCAGATGCTGGATGAGATTGTCTGGGCCGTGAATCCCCAGCGGGACACCTTGGAAAACTTTGTGACGTATGCCTGCACTTACGCCGAGAACTTCCTGCACATGGCCCAGGTTCAGTGCCGGCTGCAACTGCCGCCGGTGGTGCCGGAGGTTTCCCTCCGCACGGATGTTCGCCACGGCCTGTTTCTCGTGGTCAAGGAGGCGCTGAACAACGTGGTGAAGCATGCCGGCGCCACCGAGGTGCAGGTTCGCATGGATGTGCTGCCGGAGGAATTCTGCGTGAGCCTGCGCGACAACGGCAGGGGCTTTGCCGTGCCGCCGCTCGCGGCGGGCGGGCCGGCCGGCGGTGCGTTGGCCAGCGGTGACGGCTTGGACAACATGCGCCACCGGATTGAAAACCTTGGCGGCCGATTTGAAATCTTCAGCCAGCCGGGCGCCGGTACCCACGTGCGCATCCATTTACCCATCAAGAACTGAAACCTATGCCTGTCACTGTATCCATTGTGGAAGACGCCGCCGGCGTGCGCGAGGGTTTGGTCCGGCTGCTGGACAGCGCGCCGGGATTCCGCTGCCTGGCGTCCTATCCGGACGCCGAATCGGCCTTGGCCGATATTCCCAAACAGATTCCGGAGGTGGTGCTGATGGATATCGACCTGCCGGGCATGAATGGCGTGGATTGTGTACGGAAACTCAAGGCGCTGCTGCCGGACGTGCGGGTGGTGATGCTCACTGTTTACGAGAATCCGGAGAAGATCTTTGATGCCTTGAGCGCCGGGGCGGTCGGGTATTTGTTGAAGAAACGGCTGGCGGAGGATCTGTTGGCGGCCATCCAGGATGCCTGTGCCGGCGGGGCGCCGATGAGCAGTCAGATTGCCCGCAAGGTGGTCCAGTTTTTTCAGCAGATTCCGGCCTCGAGCAGCATGGAATCGCTATCGGCGCGCGAGTTGGAGGTGCTGGATCTGCTGGCCAAGGGGTTTTTGGTCAAGGAGATCGCCGACCGGACCGGTTTGGGTTATGGCACGGTGCGCACTTATATCCGGCGCATTTACGAAAAACTCCAGGTGCACTCGCGTTCCCAGGCGGTGGCCAAATACCTCCAGCCACGGGCCGGGGGGAATACGGGTTTGTCTATCCTTTAGCGGACATGACGGTAAGGCGGTCGTGGGTGATACTCAGCGTAGGTTTGCAGCGAACCAAAAACCAAGTTCCGGATAATCAACCATGAAAATGACCAAACGACTACTGTTGGCGATTGTGCTGGCAGGTGCCGGGGGCGTGAGTGCCTTGGCCCAGGTGAATGTTCCCAGCACGTTTAAACACATCAGCATTGACGGCTCCTTCAACGACTGGACGGGCGTGCCGGTGGCCTACACGGCCACACAGGGGCCCACCAATGCCATCCAGTTTGAGAACGTCTATATTGCCAACGATCAGAATAATCTCTACGTCCGCTTCACGCTTTACTCGGCGCGGGCCAATGCCTATGCGAATTCCTACGACAACGTTTTTATCGATGCCGATGACAATGCCACCACCGGCTTCAACGTGGGCGGCATCGGGTCGGAATTGTTGATCCAATGGGGTGGCGGCTACCAGGAAAAGAACGGCAGCTTCAACGAAGGTTCCGTCACCAATCTGGGCTGGGCCATCGCCGGGTCCGCGGATAGCACCGATTTCGAATTTTCCGTCTCCTTGGACGCAGCCTATGCCTCCGACGGCACCTTGGTGTTTACCAACAGCACCATTGCCCTGCTGCTGGAAGGCGACAACACCAGCTACATCAACACGGCCTTCGCGCCGCCGTCGGGCGGGCTGGTTTACGCGTTCGCCACTCCGCCGGCGGCATTGACCACCAATCTGCCGCTGGTGTCGCTCGAAGGTTCTTCCTGGCAGGCGAACGCCGCCGGCACCGATCTCGGCACCAACTGGCTGGATTCGGCCTATGACGACAGTCAGTCGCCGTGGGTGTCTGGCGATGGACTCTTCGGCTACACCCCCACGCCCGGCCTTTATCCCACCATCAATACGCCCCTGACCGCCAGCGGCCAGAACACCTTCTATTTCCGCACGCACTTCGCGTGGAATGAGCTTTCGGATAACGTCGCCTTTGTGGTGACGAATTATCTCAGCGACGGGGCGGTATATTATATCAACGGCACGGAAGTGGATCGGATTCGCATGCCGGCCGGCACGGTGGGCTATGCCACCAGCGCCAGCGCCACGAATACTCCCGCCGGGCACCCGGACTTTTTCACCATTCCGGGCGGGGTATTGCAGATTGGGGATAACCTGTTGGAGGTGGAGGCGCACCAGGCCGCCGGCAGCAGCGCGGACCTGGTCTTTGGCCTGTCGTTGACTGCCGCCGCGCAGTTTCCCGTGCTGATCCTGGATACCAATCAACCGGCCGACCGCATGGCGGTGGCGGGCAACTCCACGACCTTCAGCGCCAGTTACACCGGTTCCGGGCCGTTGACCTTCCAGTGGTTTTCGAACAGCGTGGCCATTACCGGCGCCACCAATGACACGTACACCATTCCGGTGGTCGTGAGCGCGGATGCCGCGGCTTACGCCTTGACGATCAGCAATCCGCTGTCCACCAACTCGACCCGGGCGGCCGTCTTAACCGTGAGCAATGCGCCCATCGTGTTCACCGATCCCACGCAACCGTCCGACCAAGTGCTCGTGGCGGGGCAGTCGGCCACCGTGGCCGCCGTGGTGGTGGGCTCGCCGCCCATCCAATACCAATGGTATCAGAACAACACGGCGATTCCCAATGCCACCAATGCCAGTTATACCATTCCGTTTCTGACCCTGACCAATAGTGGCGGCTATTATGTCACCGTCGGTAATCCGGCCGGCGACACCAACAGCCGCACCGCCGAGTTGACCGTGCTGGCCGATACCGTGGCACCCGTGCTGACGCAGATTTCCGCGATGTCCACCCAGGTGGTGGTGACGTTCTCGGGGCCGGTGGATGCCACCACGGCTGCCCTCGCGTCGAACTACCGCATCGGCGGCGTTACCGTCACCGGCGCGGCCGTCAATCCGGCCAACGCGGCGCAGGTGGTGTTGACGACCGGTGGCGGCCTGGCCTTTGGCACCGCCTACACCCTCACGGTGAACGGCGTGCAGGACCTGTTTGGCAACGTGATCCAGACGGCGGGAACCTTTGCGCGCGCCATCACCATCGACGGTTCCTTTGGGGATTGGGACGGCGTGGCCCCGATTTACAGCGGTCCCAGTGGCACCGACGGGGCGGCGGATTTCGAGGACATCTACGTCTATGACGATGCCAATTACTATTACTTCCGCGTGACCCTGTGGCACGATATTCCGTCAACGTCCGGGCAGTTTCCAGATTACGTGAATATGTTCTTTGACACGGACAACAATATCAATACCGGCTATGCCGCGGGCACCATCGGCTCGGAATTGTTGATCCAGAGCGGTTATAGCTACCAGGAGAAGAACGGAGGCTTTAATGAGGGCGCCATTGACGGCTTGGCCTGGCACTGCCTGCCCGCCGTCCCAGGCACCAACTTTGAATTCAGCTTCTCCAAGTCGGCCACGTTCGACTCGGATGGAACGCCGGTGTTCACAACGAACGCCCTGAATTTTCTCTTCCAAGGCATGACGCCGGGCTTTGTCGTGGAAAACGTGGCGCCGGCGAGCGGCATGATCTCCTACACCAACGCCGCCCAGGTTTCCACCAGTCTGCAGTTGGGCGGGTTGGCGGTCAGCGGCCTGGCCGGCGGCCGGATTGGGGTGATCTGGAATTCGCCCGGCACGTTGCAGATGCGGACCTCCCTTACCAGCGGTTCGTGGACGAATGTCCCGAGTGCCACCAGTCCGTACTTGGTCACCAACCCGGGTGGGCAGATCTTCTTCCGCCTGGCCCAATGACCCTCGGCGGCAATTGAAACGAACAGGCCCCGGCCGCCGATCCAGCCCGAGGGGGGCGGCGGCCGGAGCCGAAGCAAATCAGCAAAGCGATTATGCAACGACCTTTCCTTTTGGGCGCGCGTCCTGTCGCCCCGGCAGAAAAATCAGGCTTCACGCTCATCGAGCTGCTGGTGGTGATAGCCATCATCGCCATCCTGGCGGCCATGCTGTTGCCGGCCCTGGCCCGGTCCAAGACCAAGGCCAAGGAAGTGCAGTGCATCAGCAATTTGCGGCAATTGGACATCGCGCACGCCATGTACCTGGGCGATTATAACAAGTCGTTCCAATATACGGCCAACGCCAACCTCTGGATGGCCATCCTGCTGGCTTACCAGGGCCGGGTGGATGCGGTGCGATCCTGTCCCGTGGCCAGCACGGCCACGACGCGGTTGGTTTATAGCAGCATTTACACCTACGGCAGCGGGGATATGATGTGGCATTGGTCGCCGTATGGAACCAATTATTATGGGAGCTACGCTTTCAACGGCTGGCTCTATTCGGGCAACTACAGCGAAACGGGCGTTCCCAACATGATCTCCTGGGGCTATCAAAATGAATCAACCATCCAGCAGGCCGCCAACACGCCGCTGTTTGGCGACGCCATGTGGGTGGACGGCTGGCCGCAGGAAATCGAGGGCCCCTCCAAGGATCTCTACAACGGGAATGGCGATACCTATATGGGCCGGTTTACCGTGGCCCGGCACGGACTCACTTCGCCCCGGAACGCACCCACCAGCATCAGTTCCAGCACCGGGTTGCCGGGCAGCATCAACGTGGCCTTTGTGGACGGCCACGCCGGCGCGGTGAAATTGGCCAACCTCTGGTCGTTAACCTGGCATAACGGTTGGGTTCAGCCCGGTACCATCCCCGCTCCGGAATGAGGGTGAAGGTCATCCAGACGGGGCGGCAGTGGTGGGCCGGGTTGCTTCTTGGTGTGGCTGTGCTGGCCGCCGGTGCCGCCCTTTCGGCGCGGGCCAACGCACCACTCGCCGGGTTCAACGCCAATACTCCATACCTGATCTATTACGGCCCCTGGACCGCCGCGCAGGTGGATTTTGCCCGGCTGAACTATCGCCTCGTCATCGTGGACGTCCATCAGATCACGCCGGCGCAGATTGCGACGATTCAGCGCGGACCGGACAACCTCGCCGGCACGGCGGATGACGTGCCGGTGCTGGGCTACCTTTCGTTGGGCGAGGATTCGCGGCCCGGCGCGCCGTTTACCGGCGACCGGCTCGGCCCGCGCATCGATCCCCGCAGTGCCGATTCCGTACCGTTGGCCAGTATCACCAACGTGCTTGGGCTGCCGTCGCCCGCCGGCACCAATTACGCCTCTTATTACCTGAACAGCAAGAGCGCTCCGACGGGTGTCCCGGATGAGGATGGGGCTTTTAGCAGTTATTACGTCAATGCCGGCGCGCCGGCTTGGTGGACCGTCTTGAAGGGAATGACGATCGCCTCGGATGGCAATGCCGGCCTGGACGAATTGCTCACCACCAATGTGGGAAAGGGGTTCAACTGCAACGGACTGTTCTTGGACACGCTTGATACCTGCGCGCCCAACAGCTTTGGCGCCACGACCTATGAATGGACGTCGCCGGGCATGCAGGGGCTCGTCCAGCGCATCAGCACCAATTATCCGGGCAGGGTGCTGCTGGGCAATCGCGGCTTGTTTTTCTACAACCCCAATTACAAACAATACGCGTACACGTTGCGGCCCTACCTGAACATGGTCATGTTCGAGAGCTATTTCGACGACAGCGGCACCAATCAAATCTCGCCTTCGTTCCCGGATAACAAATTCGACTGGGCACCCAAATTGAATGCCGAGGCCGGCCGGTCGGATGGCTTTAACGTGGTGTCGCTCGACTATGACCACACCCCGGCGCTGCCGCAGTCGATTATCAATCAGAGCTACGAGGAGAGCATGGGCCTTCAGGGCTGGGCACATTACCGGACGAATCCCTCCCTCACCAGCGCGTTCAACACCAACGCGGCGGCGTGGCTGGCCACCAATCGCGACGTCTCCGCCCCGGTCTGGAACAGCACGGCAGCGCAATCGCCCAGCGCGCCGGCGCCGCGCGTGGGCATCCAGCAGGCCATGGCGGGCAACCAAAGTGTGACCGTGCGCTGGGATCTGGCCAACGACCAGACCCAGCCGGTGCGCTACAATATTTACTATGCGCCCGTGACCAATTTCCTGGTCACCGCCGGGTTGAACTTCGCGGCGGCGACAAAATTGTCGGGGGTGACGCCGACGCTGCCCGCCGCGTACACCCGCGGCACCGGCCCGGGCCTCTTTCCCTACGAGTACACCGTCACGGGGTTGAGCAATGGCGTGGCCTATCTGTTCGCCGTGCGGGCCCAAGACAGTGCGAGTCCGGCGCACGAGGACACCAACACGGCCACCTTGCTGGCCGTGCCGGGCACCAACGGCACGGCTGGGAATTACCGGAACATCAACATTGATGGCGACTTTTCCGACTGGGTGGGCATCCCCTGGGCCTGGCAGGGGGCGCCGGACGGGAACCCGGTGAATTTCCTCAAAGTGCAGTTCGCCAACGATGCCAGCTACCTTTATTGCCATTTTGTCCTGGCGTCCAACGCCGCTCCATTTTCCGACTACAACACCCACTTGTTCGTGGATCGCGATGACAATGCGCTGACGGGCTACGAGAGTACCAGTGCGGCCTTTGGCGCGGAATGGATGGTGGAGAGCGGCGCCGGCTACGATGAACGCAACGGCAGCTTCAACGCCGGTTCGCTCTCCGGTTTGGACTGGACGATGGCGCCGGCCAGCGGTCAGGAGTTCGAGTTTCGCGTTTCGCTTTCGGCCAAATTTCCCGATGGCACGCCGGTGTTCACCAACACGCCGTTTCGCCTGCTCTTGCAGGATAATCGCGGCAGCGAAGTGGCCACGGGCAACGGTTTGCCCTACCTGCTGGCTGCGGCGGCGCCCGCCACCTACCGGCATATTACCGTGGACGGGCAGATTGGCGATTGGACCGATATTCCCATTATTGCCACCGCCCCGACCAGCGGCTCGAACGTGGTTTTTGCCAACGCCTCCGTGGCCAACGACAACGACTTTCTGTATTTGCGCTTCGCGCTGCATTCGCCCGGCGCTCCCTTTGCGGACTATCACACGCACTTGTTTGTGGATACGGATACCAATCCGGCGACCGGTTACCGCTCGACCGGCTTTGCCATCGGCTCGGAATTTGTGGTGGAATCGGGCGTGGGCTACGACGAGCGGAATGGGGCGTTCGCGGGCGCCACCCTGAGCGGCTTGGGTTGGTCGTTGGCCCCCACGGGTTCGGACACGAATTTTGAGGTGGCCGTTTCGCGCCTGGCGCGCTTTGCGGACAACTCGCTGGTGTTCACCAATCCGACCGTCAGCCTGGTGTGGCAGGACGATCGCGGGTCGGTGATGACGCCGGCGGGCATCACTTACACGTTTGCGTGGGGCGGTCCGTACGAGGATTGGCGGGCCTCCTATTTTACGCCCACCCAACTGGCCGATCCCGCCATTAGCGGTGACGAAGGCGACGCTTCCGGCGATGGCATTCCCAATCTGGTCAAATACGCCTTCGATTTGGATCCGCTGGTCGTGAATCATCCGTCATTGCCGGCCGGATTGGTGGACGACCGCACCGGCACGAACTATTTCGATTATCAGTTCGTGGAGCTCAACCCGCCGGCGGGGGTGCTCTATATTCCTCAGGTTTCCAGCAATTTGATTTCGTGGGACAGCGCGCCGGCCAATTTTTTGCCGGTGGGTTCCACTTCCTGGAGCACCAACGCGTCCCTGGTCACGCTGCGTCTGGCGGGCGTATTGGGTTCCGTCCCGGCCCAGTTCGTGCGGTTGGCTATTCAGAAAGAATGAATCAGATTTGCACCCGCTGCCCGTTCCCCAATTTATGAAACGCCTTGTGTCCTTTCTCTTCCTGTGTGGCGCGCTGGTTTCGGTTCGCGCCGGCAGTTCCGATCCGTTGGTGGAAAATGCCAACTTGTCGTGGCATGGGCGGTGGGCGGCTGGACAACTCCAGCCGATGCTGGTGACCGACAAGGTCAACGGTGGAACACTGCCGCTGGGCCGCGAGTGTTTTCAAGTGGTGCTCGGCGATGGCACCACGGTCCGGTCGACCGATTGCACGTTGCGGGAGCCGCCCCAGGCAGTGCCGCTGCCAGCGGATCCGACTTCGCCCGTGGCCGGCCGGCATTTTGCCGGGCAACAATTGGTGGCGCGCTTTGCCGATGACCAGGATCATCTCACGGCGGAATGGCGGGTCATCCTGGAGGACGGCGCCACCTATCTGCGCTCGCAGTTGACACTGCGGGCCGTAGGCGGTGACGTGCTGGTGAAGGAGATCGTCTTGTTTGATCAAACGGTGCCGGGCGCCGCGGTTGTTGGCACCGTGGATGGTTCGCCGATTGTCGCGGGCAACTTTTTTCTCGGCTACGAACATCCCATGGCACAAAACACCGTCACCGCTGGCCTGGTGCGCTGCGCCCTGCGGCGCAACGCCGTGTTGCGGGACGGGGAATCGCTGGTGCAAGGCTGCGTGGTGGGAGTGGCGCCCGCCGGCCAGATGCGACGCGGCTTTCTGGCCTACCTCGAGCGCGAGCGCGCCCACCCGTATCGCCCGTTCCTCCACTACAATTCGTGGTTCGACATCGCCTGGGACAACCGCAAGTTCAACGAAGCCGAGAGCCTCGACGCAATCAATCTGTTTGGGGCGGAGCTGGTGCAAAAACGCGGCGTGAAGATGCAGTCGTTTTTGTTCGACGATGGCTGGGATGACGACCGGACGCTCTGGAATTTTCACAGCGGTTTCCCCAACGGCTTCACTGCTCTCCGCGCGGCGACAGCCAAGTTGAACGCCTCGGTGGGAGTCTGGCTTTCCCCGTTTGGCGGCTATAACACGGCGCGTGAACGGCGCCTGGAGTACGGCATCCAGCAAGGATTCGAAACCAATGCCAGCGGCTTTTCGCTGGCCGGGCCGAAGTATTACCAGCGCTTCCATGACATCTGCCTGAACATGGTGAACCGCTATGACGTGAACATGTTCAAGTTCGACGGCCTGGCCGCCGGCGCCAAGGCCAGCGAAACGGGTCAGACGCGGGATGGCGACGCGATGTTGCGCCTGGTGGGCGACCTGCGGAGCGCCAAGCCGGATATTTACATCAATGAAACCACCGGCACCTGGCCGTCGCCGTTCTGGCTGCTGTATGTGGACTCCACCTGGCGGGGCGGGGCGGATCACGACTTCTGCGGCCAGGGCACCCCGCGCCAGCAATGGATCACCTACCGCGACGCGCAGACTTACGCCAATGTGGTTCAGCGCGGACCGCTTTACCCGCTGAACTCCCTGATGCTGCACGGAGTTGTCCTGGCCAAAAACGCGGCCAAGCTGGAGACGGCCGTGGATGCGGAGTTCGCCGACGAAGTGCAGAGCTTTTTCGCCACCGGCACGCAGTTGCAGGAGTTGTATCTCACTCCCCAATTGCTCAATCGGCAAAACTGGGACGACCTCGCCGCCGCCGCCAACTGGTCGCGCGCCAATGCCGACGTGCTGGTCGATACGCATTGGGTCGGCGGCGATCCGGGCCGCGGTCAGGTGTATGGCTGGGCTTCGTGGACCCCGGGCAAGGCCGTGCTGGCGCTGCGCAATCCGGGCGACCAACCGGCGACGTTCACCGCCGGGGCGCAAACCGTGTTTCAACTGCCGGCGGGTGTGAGCAAACCACTTGATTTGGTGCGCGTGACGTTGAACGGAAAGCCGGGCGCGGCAATTCAATTGCCGTCCGGCGGTACGCAGGTCTTCACGCTGCAACCATTCGAAGTGGCGGTCTGGGAAACCGCGCCGGCCACCGATTTATCCCACGGCGCGGCCGGCGGAGCCGTGATGTCGGACCGCCATAATTGAGCGGCTCACCTGGCGTTTCAATCCTGCCGCTGCGGCTGGCAGAGACTCGCGTCGGCTGCCATCCAGACCTGCAGGGCACACGTGCCGCGGTTGGCGTTGGCAAAGTAAGGAATGGCGGTGACGGTTTTCGGCCAGCGCCTCACCGGGTCGTTCTTGTCCTGGTACAGGCCGGTGACCGATGCGGTCAGCACCGTGACGCCGCCCAGCAAGTTGGGACGGTGATCCGCGGTGAACGGCGTTTCCGGTCCCACGGCAAAATTCTGCACGCTGCCGCCGTTATCGGCGCCTTCAAAGCAATAGACGATCGGGCCGCGCATGAGGGCCACCCGGTTTGTATCCGCCGCCACGCTGGCGTTGGCCGTGACCGGCTGCACGGGCATATCCAGCGTTAATTCGACGGTATCGCCGGCTTTCCAACGGCGATGCAGTTGCGCGTAGCCGTTGACGATTTCGACATTGTCCAGTTCCTTGCCGTTGAGCTTCAGATGAGCCGCACCGCTCGTCGGACGATGGGGGATTTGATACAGGTCAGCGGGTGAAGCGGCCCCCTGGCACCAGCCGGGGATGCGCAGGCAGAGGCTGAATTCCCGGGCTTTGTCCGGCGCCACCGTGATTTTGGTGTCGCCTTGCCACGGATAGTGCGTGGTTTGGGTGAGCACCACCTTATGGCCGCCAAACTGGATGGCCGCGGTGCTGCCAAT
>CAYTJG010000113.1:14709-16674 GCA_964437865.1 uncultured Bifidobacteriaceae bacterium
CCGGTCAACAGGTTGAGGTTGCGATCGAAGAAGCCGGCGCCCGCGGCACCGCAAGTTTCCAGGTAGCCGTCGTTGGGCAGCACGTAATCGTCGCCGAATGCCTCGCCCTCGGCCGTAGCGCCCACGCCGCCGGTCAGATACATTTTCTTGTCGTGCAGGTTCTGCCAGAGCCGGAGCGCCGCGCCCCGATAGTCGTCGCGGCCATTGATATCAGCCAGGGCGGTGAGGCCCGCGCACAGGAGCATGCAGCGCACAGCGTGGCCTTCCACGGCCGGCTGCTCAAAAACCGGCCGGTCGTCCTGGTTGTAGACGCCGTACGCGGGTTGGTCTTTCCGGGCGTGGCCCCGGGCCTCGATCCAGTATTGGGCCAATTCGAGATAACGCCGCTCATCCACGGCAAAGGGAAACTGCTGCTTCAACTCCGGATGTTGCCGCAGGAGCAGGTATAGATTCGCAAACGCTTCCTCGGCGATGGCGTGATTGGGAATCAGCTCATACTTGGGCGCCGGGCCAACGGAATCACAGGTGAAATTCGCCAGCTTCAGGGCCACCTTCAGGAGGCTGGTTTTGCCCGTGGCGAGATAATAATGCACGCCGGCGTCGCACAGGGCGCCAACGTTGTACATCTCGTGCTGGTAGCCGTCGTTGCCTCCGTTGAGTCCCCAGCGTTGGTCGGGATGCTCCAGTTCCGTCCAGGTGTTTAAATAGCCGTTGGGATCCCGGTCCTGGGCGGCGGCAATGCGGGTGATATACCCATCGAGGCGGCGCTCCAGCACGGGGTCCGGCTGCGCGGCTAGAAAATCGGCCGAACCGCGGATCATTTCATAAATCAGGCCGTCGTACCACGGTGGTCCGGCGTGGCCGTCCGCCTGGCCGTCGCGCACGCGGTCAAAATTATTAAGGGCGCCGCCGCGGTCCTGCTCGAACTTGTCAAAGCAGTCCGGGATGGTGACCTCGCGCCACACTTTGATTTTGGGCGACCAGAAATCGTCCTGCACCGTCACCTGCTGGATGGGTACGGGTGAGAGCAAACCGGCGGATTGGGCGTGAACGCCGGCACTGCCGCCCGGCAGGCCGGGCAGGACGGCAAGGGTGAGCCAGGTGATCGCGGAGCGCAGACACGGTTGACAGGTCAACTTCATAGGGTGATCAAATTCTTAGGTACGCACTCGCGCCCGTCCATGAGAATCTGCATCGCCGGTTTTGAGTTTGGTATCCGTCCCGTTTCGCCATCCGGCCTTGATGGAGCGCGTTGGGGGGCCGCGCCGGCTAGGCGGTTGGCTGGGCACTGAACCAGCGGATGGTTGCCTCCAGGCCGGCGGCGAAGTTGCTGGTGGGGGTGAAGCCGGTGGCCCTCAGCTTGTCGATGGCGGCCAAGGAGTGTTTCACATCGCCGGCCCGGGATTCGGCATGTTTGATTTCTGAACGCGAGCCGGTGAGCCGGCAGATGGTTTGCGCCAATTGGTTGATGGTGATGCGCTGGCCGTAGGCCACATTGAAGACGCCGGAGGCGGAGGATTGCGTGGCAAAAAACGCGTTCGCCGCCACGATGTCCTTCACGTAAATGAAATCGCGCGTTTGTTCACCGTCGCCATAAATGGTGATGGGTTGATGTTTTACGGCCCGGTCGATGAAGATGGGCACGGCGGCGGCGTACTGGCTCCTGGGATCCTGGCGCGGTCCGAACACGTTGAAATAGCGGAGGCACGCCGTGGCCAGCCGGCCTTCGCGGGTGAACATCCCACAATAATACTCGCCGTCCAGCTTGGTGATGGCATACGGACTTTTCGGTTCCGGAAACATCGTTTCCACCTTGGGGGTGACGGGATTGTCGCCGTAGATGGCGGCGGAGGTGCTGAAGACGAGTTTCTTGACGCCGGCCGCGGCGGCTTCCTCCAGCATCACGAGCGTGCCGGTGGTGTTGAGTTCGTTGCACTCCACCGGCTTTTGCATGGATTCGGGCAC